>NZ_JBIWFT010000006.1:0-265320 GCF_044763205.1 Kitasatospora sp. NPDC096204 | reverse complement strand
CCAGGTAAGCCATTGGACCCAGGAATAACCTCCGAATTCCTCCCGGCTATGCCGGGGATACAACCAGGCGCTTTCAGGGCGCACTCGAACCAGACCGATTTGCCCGTCTTGCGGTCCTCCGTGCCGAAGCGGTCGGTGAGGGAGCGGACGAGGCGCAGGCCCCGGCCGGAGACCGCGAGGAGGTCGGAACCGTCGCGGCTGACCGGGCGGATGGGGCTCCCGTCGCTGACGGAGACGCGGAGGACGTGGTCGAGCAGCGCGATGACGACGAGCGGCGCCGCACTGCCGCCGTGGCGCCAGGCATTGACGAACAGTTCGAGGAGCGCGGTCTCGGCATCGGCGACCAGGTCGGGCATCCACCCGGCGCGCGCCGTGAGCTCGCGCAACTCTTCGCGCGCGGCCGACCAGTCAGGGGGGAGTCCAAGGGGAGACACGAAGGAACCTCCGTGGGGGTTCAGAAATGGCCATCGATCGATCAAACGCGCGATCGAAGTGATGGCATGACGGAATAGCGCAACCGAACCGCAGCGGTGATCACGCAGAGCGTGCGACCGGCTACACTCAGCATGACGTGAGAGCCGTCACATGTGCAAACGGGCTCAACTAATCTGCAAAATCTCATATCGAGCCCGAATTCGGTGCGACTCCCTGTCAGTTGTCGGTAGCGCCCATGCGATCGGCAAGGGCAGACTGGTCCACCGAGAGGTCAGGAGAGGCATCGCATGGCGGTATCAACCGTTCGCCGTCGTCGGCTGGGCGAGGAGCTGAGGAGGCTCCGCGAGCAAGCGATGATCGCTGCGGACACTGCGGCCGAAGCAACCGGCATGAGCCTTGCCAAGCTGAACCGAATCGAGAACGCCCGTACGGCGGCCAAGATCGAGGACGTCAACAGGCTCCTCGACCACTACGGTTGCGACGACGAGGAGTTCCGCGCCAGCTTGATCGCCATCACGAAGGACGGCAGCAAGCGCGGCTGGTGGCTGAGCTACCGCGATGTGATCAACGCGTCCGCAACGGACCTGATCACGCTCGAAACCGAGGCTTCGACCTTCAAGACCTACCAAGCCGCCTTCATCCCGGGGCTGTTCCAGACTGCCGAATACGCTCGGCTGGTCATCGACCGCCTGCGGACGACGAACGGCGGCACGGTTGACGATCTCGTGCAGGTCCGCATGGCACGGCAGTCCATCCTGACCCGCCCGAACCCCGTCGAGGTCTGGGCGGTCGTCCATGAAACCGCGCTTCGAGCCATCGCGGATCGTCCTGACATCATGGGCCCGCAGCTCGACAAGCTGCTCACGCTGAGCCGGCTGGCGAACGTCAATATCCAGGTGATGCCTGCGGGTGCGGCAATCCACCCGGGCATGAGCGGCGCGTTCGCGCTACTCGGATTCCCTCAGCGGAAGGACCTCGACGTCGTCTTCGTCGAAGGCCTGCTCGCCGGATTCTGGGTCGAGGACCCGACCGACGTCGAGCTGTACCGGGCGAAGTTCCAGGAGATCACGGCTGAAGCCCTTTCTGTCGGCTCCTCGATCGAGTTCATCACCGCACAGAGAGAACGGATCAAGTGACCCACTACTCCAATGCCGCCGCGACTGGCTTCACCTTCCGGACGTCGAGCTACAGTGGCGGCAACGAGGACTGTGTCGAGTACGCGCTCCTCCCCGGGGCCGTCGCAGTCCGAGACAGCAAGGATCCTTCCGGACCCGCCCTGGCCTTCGACCGGGCGGCCCATGCAGCCTTCATCACCGCCGTCGCTGACGGGGAGTTCGACTTCGGGCTCATCTGAGGATTCTCCCAGCGGTGCCTCGCCCGAGCTCGGGCGAGGCACCGCCGTGCTGCTAGATGAGGCCGCGGCGCATCGCGTAGCCCACGGCGTGGGCCCGGTTCCGCAAGCCGAGGCGCGTGATGATCTCGTGCAGCACGTTCTTCACCGTGCGCTCCGAGTACGACGTCCTCGTCGCGATCTCACTCGTATCGAAGCCCTCGGCCACCAGCTTCAGCATCTCGGCCTCCCGCGCCGTCAGCGTCGACAGGGTCAGCCCCCGCCCGTCCAACATGGTCCGCTGGAGCATGCCGATCCGGTCGAGCAGCTCGCCCAGCAGGTCCCCGGGCATCACTCCCTCTCCGTTCGCCAGCGCGGTGATCAGGTGCACCAGCCGGTCCTGGTCGGCCTCCGACCGGCGCAGCACGGCCGCGACCCCGTTCTCGACGATCGTCTGCAGCCCGCCGGCCTCGAACTGCCCCACCACCAGGCCTATCCGGCCCGACGTCGCGAGCCGCAGCCTGCGCAGGTGCTCGGTGACGGTCTCGCTCAGCGCGTCGACCACCAGCAGGGAGACCTCGGCCCGTCCGGCCTCGCCCTCGCTCAGCAGCTCCACCTCGGGCCGCTGGCGCAGCTGTTGGACCACGCCGGTCTGCAGGATGAGGTCTTCCGCGAACACCGCCACCCGCACTCCCCTCCTGCCGCGCGACTGCTCGGGGATGCGCGGGGCGGCGGCAATCCCGGAGCGCGACGCGACTCCGGTCCGGCACGCGGTGACGGCTTCCTCACGGGTTGTATCGGTCGACGTCATCGACTACTCCATTTCTCTGTTCCTGCGAGGGTGACGGCCGGCCGCCGCGAGGCAGGTCCGGCCGGGGGTATCTGGGGGCGGCGGCGGGCCTCGCGGCGCCGGGCCGTTCCCGCGGCGGCACCGGGCGGGGTCTCCGGTCGGTCCTCACGGGCAAGGGGTGTGGCCCACAGCTTGCCCGTACGGCCCTCGTCTTCGGCGGCGAACCGCCCTACCGTCACGCTATGACCACATCCGCCGAACTCGGCCTGCCAGCAATCACGGTGGCCCCCGGTGG
The DNA here is from genome assembly GCF_044763205.1 of Kitasatospora sp. NPDC096204. Taxonomy (NCBI): domain Bacteria; kingdom Bacillati; phylum Actinomycetota; class Actinomycetes; order Kitasatosporales; family Streptomycetaceae; genus Kitasatospora; species Kitasatospora sp. NPDC096204. Next base: position 262,470 of record NZ_JBIWFT010000006.1, on the reverse strand, counting down.
CGTGGCCACCACAACCCTGACGGTACGCAACGATCTCGACATCGTTGAGGCCTACACCTTCGAGGCGGTCGGGGACTGCGCCGGGTGGACGACGGTCGAGCCGGCCCGGATCTCGCTCTTCCCCGGGACCTCCGAGACGGTGACGGTCCGACTGGCTCCGCCGCGTTCCTCGTCGACCCGGGCCGGCGAGTTCCCGCTCGGCATCCGCGTGCTGCCGGTGGAGCGCCCCGATCTGGTGGCGGTGCCGGAGGCCACCGTCACCGTGACGCCGTTCCACGAACTGCGGGCCGCGCTCGCCCCGCGCCGTCGCCGTGGCTGGCTGCGCGGGCGCTACCGGGCCTCGGTGCGCAATCTCGGGAACGCGCCCACCGCCGTGACGTTCGCTCCCGGTCAGGCCGGCGAGGACCTGCGGTTCGCCGTCGCGCCGGAGAAGCTGCGGCTGGAGCCCGGCGAGTCCGGGGAGGTGCGGGTGCAGGCCCGTACCCGCAAGCTGATCTGGTTCGGCAAGCAGGCGACCTGGCCGTTCGAGGTCACGGTGGGCCCGGAGGAGCGGGCGGAGGGCAAGGACGACAAGGACGCCAAGGGCGGCGGCAAGCCCGAGGCCGAGGCGGCGGTCGTTCAGAAGCCCGTTCTGGAGGGCGAGTTCGTCCAGCTGCCGATCTTCCCCCGGTGGCTGCTGGCGCTCCTGGCGTTGCTGATCGCGCTGCTGCTGGCCTGGTTCGCGCTGGTCCGCCCGGCGGTGCGCAGCTCCGCCAAGCAGGCCGCCGAGCAGGCCGTCGCCCAGCAGAGCGCCACCCCGGCCGCGCCCTCCGGCGTCCCGGCCGGGGACAACCCCTCGGCGCCGTCGGCCGGGAACACGCCCGGCGGCCAGACCAAGCCTGGCGCCGGGAAGCCGAGCACCGGACCCGGCAGCCAGGGCGGCCCCGGCCCGGGCGGCCTGGCGGTGCCGGGCACCGGGCAGCAGAGTTCCGCCACCATCGACGTGCAGACCGAGAACGGTGCGGCCACGACCGGCAGTTACCAGGTGCCGCACGGCAAGGTGTTCGACATCACGGACCTCGTGGTCGCCAACTTCCAGGGCGACCAGGGTGTGGTGACCATCACCGCCGGCAACAAGACGATCACCACCATCGCCTTGGAGACCTTCCGCAACCAGGACTACCACTGGGTGACTCCCATCCAGGTCCCCGAGGACCAGGCCGTGACGGCGAACGTGACCTGTGAGGCGCCGGGCACCCCGGCCTCCGGCAAGCAGGCGCCCACGTGCCACGAACTCCTCAACATCAGCGGGACGTTGAGCGACATCCGGCCGGGGAACTGAACCGACGCGCAGGATGATGCCCTTCCCTCCCCGGGCGACCGGGCGGGAAGGGCGCACCGGTTGCCCCGTTGATACCGACGGGCCCGTTCCGGCCCGTTCGCCCCCGACGTCCCTGACGTCCTTCTTCTCCTGGTTCGCCTCTCACGTCTCGTGACCATGTCAATACACGATGGACACTGTTGCAGAGTGCACCCGTACGAACAAAACCGACCCGCCCGCGTCATGCCACGGTCTGTCCTCCAAGGGCAATCCGCCTGGCCCACGGGGGCAACCCGGCCGGCCCCCGTGAACCATCGGGCCTGCTCGCACCGTTGACGGCCCGTCCGGAAGCGCGCGAAAAGCCGAACGCCGTCCCCGCCCTTTCACGGGCGGGGACGGCGTTCGGCTGTTTCCTTGGACCGCGTCCGGTCTGCGGGCGACCGATCAGAACCAGTGCAGGCAGTGCGGCTCGCGCTCGGCGCGGAACAGGGCGTCGGCGCGGGCGGCCGCGTCGGGGTGGTGGGCGTGGACGTGCCCGGCCCGGACGAGCCTGCTCGGGGCGGTGCCACCGAGGTAGACCGCGCCCAGGTCGCGGACGTCCAGGGACAGATCGGGCTCCCGGTCCGTCGGGACGCACTCGGCCTTCCCGTCGCGGACGGTCAGCAGGTACCGGTGGTGCTCGCCGAGGAACGGGTCGTCCACGTCCAGGACGAGCTCGCCGTCCGTGAACCAGCCGCGCGAGGTCAGGGCCCGCGGCACGTCCAGAATCCGCGTCCAGAGCCAGTCGGTGTGGTTCTCGAACCGGCCGGCGTTGAAGTCGGCGAGCTGCCAGCGCAGCGGGTGGTCGGGCGGGCAGTGCCGGAACACGACCTCGCCGACCAGGTCGTGGCCGAGCAGGTACCGGGCGAGGTCGGTGTAGCCGGCGTCGTCCAGGGCGATGGTCTCGTCCACCGTCAGGGTGTCGCCGTCCTTCCAGTAGCTGGCGTACCCGTCCGGGGTGCCCTCGGCGTCCCGGTGGACGGCGATGTAGCGCGGCGTCGTCGCGATCGGGACCTGACCGGCGCCCAGCTCCCACCAGCGGCGCGGGCGGGACAGCGCGCCGGGCCGGGCGCGGCGGTAGCGGTCGTAGACCTCCTCGATGATCGCCCCGCACTCGGCCCGCCGCAGCAGTTCGACCGAGCCGCCCGCCGGGGCCGCGGCCGTCCGCCGCGCCCGGGGCGGGTCGAAGGCAGCCTGGTGGCGCTGCACCGTCAACCGCTCGGTGTACGTCGCCGGGCCGTAGCCGAAGCGGCCGTAGATCCCGGCCTCGGCGGCCAGCAGCACCGACAGGAACTCGCCCCGGGCCCGGAAGTCGGCGAGCTGACGCCGCATCATCGCGGTGAGCAGGCCCTGGCGACGGTGGCTGGGCAGGACGCCGACCGACGTCACCCCGGCGACCGGGACGACGGCCTGCCCGGGCAGGGTGAGCTCGAAGGTGAGCGCACCGGCGGTGCCGACGGGCCGGCCGTCCGCCGTCACGGCGAGCAGGTTGCGGTCCATCTCGGTCGCCGCCCACCAGACCCCGCCGCCGTCCGCGTTCGGTTCGTCCGGGAAGCGGCCCAGCGCGGCGTGGAAGGTGTCGACGAAGGCACCGAGGTCCTGGTCGGTCGTGGAACGGATCTCCATGTGGTGCTGCTGCCTCCCCGATTCGCCGGCGCCACCCCGTGCGGCGCCCCCCGAAGTCCAGCGTCACGGTGCGCACCGGTCAACCGAATTACCCGCGGGGATCGGCCCGGGCGAGCTACGCGGCGAGCAAGGCGGGGCTCCACGGGCTGTGCTGCACGACTGTGGACAGCCCGTCCTCACCGGTGACGTGTGGGATATCAACGGGTCGGGAAGAATCCAGCACAAGGATTCCGGCAAATGCCTCGAAAACCCTGCCTTCAGCACGGTGAACGGAACCCAGCGACGACAGCGGCAGCAACGACAGCGACGGCAACGCGATCCTGCTGTACAACGGCAACGCGATCGCCGGCGGCGTCGCCATCGCTTCCGGGCGGCGCGGCCTCCGGGAGGGGGTTACGGTCGGAGGGCCGACGGTGCATCGACGCCGTCCGCCCGGTTCACGACCGGGCATCCGGGGCAGCCGCCCGGTATCCCATCCGCTGAGGCCCCGGACCCGGAGAGGGGAAACCAGCCATGACCACACGCGACGAGCACGGAGCGCAGCCGGACGAGCCGACACAGGAGCGGTCCGCCGAGGAACGCGCGATCACGTCCCCGACCCCGGCCGACGTCCGGGCGAAGGCCGAGGGCAGGGTCGGAGCCCGGGAGCGCTCCGCCGAGGAGCGTTCCATCAGTGTGCCCACCCCGGCCGACGTCCGGCGGAAGGCGAAGCCGGACAAGAACGAGGGGCCGGAGCCGCCCGCGGCGGACACGGTGGCCCCGTAGGCGGGCCGTAGCGGGGCCGTGGCACGGTATGGGCTCCGTACGGTCACGCGCGGACAGCGGGAATGCACCGGGGACGGGCGGGTAACCGAGCGCTGCCACCACCGACCGTCCACCGGCCGCCCGGGCCGGAGGGGCGGCCGGTGCCATCGCCAGAACGGGAGCCCGTCCCATGACCGTCGCCACCTCCTGGTCCATCGCCGTCACCCTGCCCGAAGGCCCATGCCCCGACCTGGCCGTCGAGGCGCAGCTGCGGTTCGACAGCGCGTCGCCGTACGCGGTGTGCCTGGCGTTCCCGCCGCTCGGCGACGACGACCGGGCCGAGTGGACCTTCGCCCGGGAGTTGCTGGACGGGGGCCGGTACGGCCCCGTCGGCCGCGGGGACGTGATCGTGGCACCCGGGCCGGCGGGCCGGCTGCTGATCACCCTGCGGTCCCTGGGCGCGCGGGCGGTGGTCAGCATCTCCGCGGGCGTGGTGACGGCGTTCCTCCTCGACTCCTTCCGCCTGGTGCCGGCCGGCGCCGAGGCCGACCACCTGGACATCGACGCCGCCCTCGCCCGACTGTTCTCCTGAGCCCCGGCCCGCCCGATCGGGGCCGGGGGCGGGGCGGGGCGGGCGTCAGGCGGCGCCCGCCGTCACCAGCGCGCGTGCACCCGGGGCCGGATCCGCCGGTCGTACAGCTCGCGCACCGCGGCCAGGGTGGCCGGCGGCAGCGGCGGCAGCCCGGCGGCGGCCGCGTTGGCCCGGGCCTGGGTGACGTTGCGGGCGCCGGGAATCACCGTCGTCACCCCGGGCTGCTGGGTGACCCACCGCAGCGCCGTCTGCGCCGCGCTCGCCCCCTCGGGTGCGAGCGCGGCGAACTCCGCCGCCGCCTCGACGCCCGTCGCGAAGTCCACCCCGGAGAAGGTCTCCCCCTGGTCGAAGGACTCGCCGTGCCGGTTGTAGGTGCGGTGGTCGTCCGGGCCGAAGACGGTGTGCGCGTCGTAGCGGCCCGACAGCAGGCCCGAGGCCAGCGGCACCCGGGCGAGGATCCCCACCCCGGCGGCCTCGGCGGCGGGCAGCACCTGCTCCAGCGGCTTGAGCCGGAACGCGTTCAGGATGATCTGGACGCTCGCGACGTTCGGGCGGGCGATCGCGGTCAGCGCCTCGGCGCAGGTCTCCACGCTCACCCCGTAGGCGGCGATCCGGCCCTCCGCCACCAGGGTGTCCAGGGCGTCGAACACCTCGTCCGAGGAGAACACCGGCGTCGGCGGGCAGTGCAACTGCACCAGGTCGAGCCGCTCCACGCCCAGGTTGTCCCGTGAACGGTCGGCCCAAGCGCGGAAGTTGGCGAGGTTGTAGTGCTCGGGCCGCTGCTCGACCCGGCGGCCGAACTTGGTGGCGACGAGCACCCCGGCGTCCGGGCGGTCCTTCAGGAAACGACCGATCAGCCGCTCGCTGCGGCCGTCGCCGTAGACGTCGGCGGTGTCGAAGAGGGTGACGCCGGCTTCCACCGAGGCCTCCAGGACGGCCAGGGCGTCCTCCTCCCGGACGTCCCCCCAGTCCGCGCCGAGCTGCCAGGTGCCGAGGCCGACGATCGAGACGGGGCGGCCGGTACGGCCGAGTACGCGCTGTTCCATGGGGCGAGCCTCTCACGCGGCGCCACGCCGCACCACGCCGCCTCCGGCACCCCTCCGGGGCCCGCCGGGCACGATCCGCTGGGCCGTTCGGTCCAATCCTCGCGGCGGGCGGCCGCGCGCATCCGGTAGGACTGTCCGCACCCCGACGGCACCCCCCTGCGAGGCCCCACCCGTGACCGTATCGATCGCCCTGTTCACCCAGGACCTCCGGCTGCACGACAACCCCGTGCTGCACGCCGCCCGGTCCGCGGCCGACCGGGTCGTCCCGCTGTTCGTCCTGGACCCGGCCGTCGAGGCCGCCGGGTTCGCCGCGCCCAACCGGCAGGCGTTCCTGGCCGACTGCCTCGCCGACCTGGACGCCTCGCTGCGCCGGATCGGCTCCCGGCTGGTCGTGCGGCGCGGCGAGCCCGCCGAACAGACCGCCCGGGTCGCCGCCGAGGCCGAGTCCGCTGCCGGGGCCGGCGCCGCCACCGTGCACGTCGCCGCGGGCGTCAGCGCCTTCGCCCAGCGGCGGGAGGCCCGGCTGCGCACGGTGTTCGGCGACCGCCTGCACGTCCACGACGCCTCGGTGACGGTCGTCCCGGCGGGCCGGATCACCCCGGCCGGCCGGGACCACTACGCCGTCTTCACCCCGTACCACCGGGCCTGGCAGAACGCGCCGCGCCGGACGGTGCTGGGCGCGCCCCGGGCGATCGACACCCCGGACGGCATCGGCAGCGAGAACCTGCTGATCACCGGTCCGCTCTCGCCCGCCCTGCCGCCCGGGGGCGAGAGCGCGGCCAGGCAGCGGTGGCGGCGCTGGGACGTCGACGCGTACGCGCGGGTGCACGACGACCTCGCCGCCGACGCCACCTCCCGGCTCTCCCCGTACCTGCACTTCGGCTGCCTGTCCCCCACCGAACTCGTCGAGCGCGCCCTGCGGCAGGACGGCGAGGGGGCGCGGGCCTTCGTCCGGCAGCTCGCCTGGCGCGACTTCCACCACCAGGTGCTCGCCGCCCGCCCGGACGCCGCGCACCGCGACTACCGGACCAGGAACGACCGTTGGCACCGGGACGAACGCGAGGCCGAGGCCTGGCGGCAGGGCCGCACCGGCTACCCGATCGTCGACGCCGGGATGCGCCAGCTCGCCGCGGAGGGCTGGATGCACAACCGGGCCCGCCTGCTGACGGCCGGCTTCCTCGCCAAGTGCCTCTACCTGGACTGGCGGACCGGCGCCGCCCACTTCCTGTCGCTGCTGGTCGACGGGGACGTGGCCGACAACCAGCTGAACTGGCAGTGGGTCGCGGGCACCGGCACCGACACCCGCCCCAACCGGGTGCTCAACCCGCTGCGCCAGGCCGACCGGTACGACCCGGACGGGGCGTACGTGCGCCGCTGGGTGCCCGAACTCGCCCACCTGCCCGGGCCCGCCGTCCACCGCCCCTGGCTGCTCGACCCGACCCCCGACTACCCGCCGCCGCTCATCGCGCCGGACGCCCTCACGGAGCGGTTCCGCCGGGCCCGGGGCCTGGACTGAGCCGGCCGGGCGCCACCCGGCGGCCGGGCGCGTGGCCGAGGCGGGCGCCCCGTGGCGTGCCGCTCACGCCGGGTCGGTGAACACCGCCGGCGCGGGGTGGCTCAGGTTCCGTCGGTGGCGCGGTGGCCGCAGCGGAAGAGCGGGTCCCGGGTGTCGAACGGGACGTCCTCGCGGGCGGCCTCGACGGCGGCGTCGGAGGCGGGCAGGTCGAACGGGAGGGCCGCGGTCATCGGGGCGCGGCCGAGCGCGGCGTCCAGCACGACCTCGTCCGCGGCGCCGAACTCCCCGATCAGCAGGGCCGCGTGCGGGGCGAGCGGGGTGAGCACGGCGGGCCGCTCCAGCTGGGCGGCGAAGGCCGTGGGGACGGCGGCGGCCAGCGCGGTGAGCCGCTCGACCTCGGCCGGCTCGAACTCCAGCGAGCCGCTGTGGAAGTGCTGCTCCAGCATGCCCTCGCGCCGCTCGTACGGGGTGGCGAGGCGGACGACGGCCAGATCGGCCTGTTCCGGGTGCTCGACGACGGTGCCGTACCGGCCGGCGACGGCCGGGTCGACGCCCTCGACGTACAGCCGTTCGGCGGTGCGCGGCGTGCCGGCCAGGTGGACCACGGAGCGGCGCTGGACCTCGCGGCCGAGTGCCCGGCCCGCCGGGGCGCCGACCAGTTCGGCGGCGGCGTCCGGGTCCACGTACGGGTCGTCGAAGAGGCCGAGGCGGAACTTGTCGCGCAGGATGCGGCGGACCGACTCGTCGAGCCGGGCCTCGGTGACGGCGCCGGAGCGGACGGCGGCCAGGATCAGCTCCGGGTCCGTCTCGCCGCCGAGCTGGTCGGCGCCCGCGTCCAGGGTGAGCACGACCTGCTCGGCGACGGTGAGCTCCTCGACACCCCAGTGCCGCGGGGGCAGGGTGACCACGCCGGGGACGTCCATGCCGGTGATGGCGTTGAAGTCGGTGCAGACCACGCCGTCGAAGCCGTAACGCCCGCGCAGCAGCCCGGTGATGACGTCCCGGTTGAAGTTGGCGCCGACCTCGGTGAGGCCGCTGCCGGAGGGGATCGCGTAGGCGGGCATGATCTGCGCGGTGCCGGCCGCGAAGGCCGCCTCGAAGGGGCGCAGGTGGGTCTCGAACTCGCCGCCGGGGTAGACGAGTCGGCGCCCGGCCGCGAAGTGCGAGTCCTCGCCGCCGGCCTGCGGGCCGCCGCCGGGGAAGTGCTTGGTCATGCAGGCGACGCTGTCCGGGCCGATCCGCTCGCCCTGGAGGCCCTCGACGTACGCGGTGATCATGCGCGAGGCGCGCTCCGGGTCCTCTCCGAAGGTGCCGCTGATCCGGGCCCAGCGGGGCTCGGTGGCGAGGTCGGCCATCGGGTGGATGGCGACCCGGATGCCGACGGCGCACAGCTCGCGGCGGATCAGGTCGGCGTAGCGGCGCACCAGTCCGGTGTCGTCGGTGGCGGCGAGGCCGATCGGCTCGGGGCCGGTGCTGAAGCCGCCGCCGGTGTGGGCGGTGGCCGGGTTGGCGGTGAAGCCGTGCCGGGGGTCGGAGGAGAGGGTGACCGGGATGCCCAGCCGGGCGGCCGCGGCGAGGTCCTGGACGTGGTTGTTCCACTCGGCCATCGCCCGCGGGTCGGGGACGGCCATCATGGCGAAGTGGGTGAGGCCGTGCTCGGCGATCAGGTGGGCGCCGGAGGGGAACGGCGGGTGCTCACCGGGGAGCATCCGGCCGTGCAGCATCAGGGCGGCCTTCTCCGCCACGGTCATCCGGGCGAGGAGGTCCTCGACCCGCTCCCCGACGGGCAGCCGCGGGTCCTCGTAGGGCTCCATGGTGCCGTTGTGGTTGAGGTCGCGGAACGGGGTGCCGTCGGTGTGGCGCAGCAGCGTCAGCATGCCGTCGCCCCGGCGGTGTCCGAGGCAGCTATCGGGGCGGCGGCCTTGGCGCGGAACGCCTCCACGGTCTCGGTGGTGACCCCGCAGGCGGCCAGCAGGCCGGCGGCGCCGCCGTGCCGGGTGCGGACCAGGTCGAGGAAGCTGCTCATCGCCCCGGCGGGGGCCTCCAGCAGCGGGGCGGGGACGGTCAGCCGGCCGGCCTCGACCTCGTTGAGGGCGGCGCGGTTGCGGTCGGCGAGGCCGGCCCAGATCTGCCGGAGCGCCTCGTTGGTGCGGGCGTAGTCGGCGACGATCTCCCCGGCGGGCACCCCGAGCAGCTCCAGCAGCAGCGCGGTGAGCAGTCCGGTGCGGTCCTTGCCGGCGGCGCAGTGCACCAGCGCGCCGCCCGGGCGGGCGACGGCCTCGACGGCGGTGGCGAGGGAGCGCGGCGCGGACTCGGCCATCAGCAGGTAGAAGGCGCCGAGGTCCTCGGCGGTGGTCATGGCCCGCATGGCCCGTTCCAGCTCGTCGTTGGTGGGGTCGATCCGGGCGGCGACGACGGCTGTGCCGGCGGCCTCGGCGGCGGCCCAGTCCTCGGGGCGGCTCTCGGCCTCGCCCCGGAGGTCGACGATGGTGGTGATGCCGTGCGCGCGCAGCTGGGCGACGGTGTCCGCGTCGGCGGCGGGGAAGGGCTGGGCGGAGCGGAACAGGGCTCCGGGGCGGATCCACCGGCTCGTGGGGTCGGTGAGCGCGGCGGGGTCGCGGAAGTTGACCAGGGACATGCGGGGCCTTTCGGGAGGTGCGAAGGGTGGTGCGAGGCGGAGAAGGGTGTGCGGTGCCGTCCGGGCGGCCTGCGGCGTCGCCCGGTGAACGGTGGTCGGAGGTCGGGGGCCTGGAGTGTGGGGTCCGGGGCCCGGGGCCGGGTCAGCCCGCGGCGGCGAGCACGTCCCGGTAGGCCCTGACCCAGTCGGCCAGCGTGCCGCTCTCCTGGCCGACCAGGATGTGCCGCCGCACCATGCCGCCGAACATCGCGCCGAGCGCGGTCGGGCGCAGGTCGCTGTCCGGGTCGACGCCGAGCCGCTCGGCGGCGATGGTGACGGTGCGTTCGATGAACGCGTCGATGACCACCAGGGCGTAGTTGTGGACGGAGTGCACGTCGAGCAGGCCCCCGCGCAGCCGGCGGCGCCGGGCGGTGTGCTCCACGGGCTCCTCCAGCCGCCCGCCGGTGGTGGTCACCGCGTGGTCGAGCGCGGCCCAGAGCGGGAGTTCGGCGGGGGCGGCGGCGAAGGCGTCGAGCAGGGCCTGGCCGAAGTCCCAGCCGAACAGCAGGGCCTCCTTGGCCGGGTAGTAGCGGAAGAACGTGCGGTGGGCGACGTCGGCGCGGCGGCAGATCTGGTCCACGGTGGTGCGCTCGTAGCCCTGTTCCTCGAAGAGGTCGAGTGCCGCGGTGCGGATGCTGTCGCGGGTGCGCGCCTTCTTGCGGTCGCGCATGCCCGGCTCCGCCACGGTGTCCGTCCCCTGCATCGTTCTTCCGTCCCCGTTCGGTGAGTTGGGTGTGGGTGGGGCCGCCGAGGAGGGCGGCTGTCAGTACCGAATCACGTCCGACCGGGTGCGCTCAAGGCGGGCTCCGACTCTTCCGGGTTTCGTCATCCCGAGTTTGCACAACTGCCTTTTGGCAGTACTGCCACTTCCGGAATGGTAACGGTCGTCGGCGGCCGCACTTCCCCGGGCCGCCCCGCACCCCGCCCCGCCCACACCCCCGAACCGAGGAACCATGAAGCGGCACACCCACCTCCTGGCAGCCGCGGCCTGCGCGGCCGCGCTCACCCTCACCGCCTGCTCCGCCTCCGACGACGCGCTGTCCGGCGGCGGTGCCGGCGCCGGGAGCACCGGCTCGGCGGGCGACGGGCCGGCCGTGGACGGCGGCACGCTCAAGATCGGCCTGGACCGGCCGTTCGCCAAGCTGGACCCCGCCGACGGCACCCTGACCTCGATGCCGATGATGGTCCTCGCCAACGCCCTCTACGACCCGCTGATGGTCAACGGCGACAACGGCACCGTCCAGCCCTACCTCGCCAAGTCCTTCACCCCCGACGCGAACGCCACGGTCTGGACCCTCGAACTGCGCGAGGGCGTGGAGTTCGCCGACGGCAAGCCGCTGGACGCCCAGGCCGTCGCCGACCACGTCGCCCGGCTCGCCAAGCCGGAGAGCAAGTGCTCCTGCGCCCTCGACGCGGCCACCATCGCCGCCACCGCCGTCACCGGCCCGACCACCGTCGCCTTCACCCTCAAGGCGCCCGACGCGAGCTTCCCCAACCTGTTCACCCGCGCCCTCGGCTACGTCTCCGAGGCCCCGGCCGGCGACTCCCCCGCCGTCGGCTCCGGCCCGTACACCGTGGAGAGCGTGCAGCCCGGAGTCTCCGTCGCCCTCACCCGCAACCCCGCGTACTGGGGAGCGAAGGGCCACGCCGACAAGCTCGTCTACCGGGTGCTGCCCGACACCGACACCCGCTACCAGTCGCTGCGCTCCGGCGACACCGACCTGATCTGGACCGAGACGCCCAGCCAGCTCAAGCAGGCCGCCGCCGACGGGCTGCGCACCGCCACCGGTCCTGGCTCCACCAGCACCGTCGTCTTCAACACCAGGTCCGCGCCGTTCGACGACGCCCGGGTCCGCCGGGCCGTGCGGTACGCGATCGACCGCGAGGCCCTGGAGAAGGTCGTCTTCCTCGGCCAGGGCGCCGTCTCCGACGGCCCGATCGGCTCCCGCTCCCCGTACCGCACGGCCGCCGCGTACCCGGCCCACGACCCGGCGAAGGCCCGCGCCCTGCTCGCCGAGGCCGGCCACCCCGGCCTCGCCTTCGACTACCTCGTCGACAGCCGGCCCGAGGCCCAGCAGCGCGCCACCGTGCTCCAGCAGATGCTCGGCGAGGCCGGGATCAGGATGACCATCAAGCCGCTCGACCAGGCGGGCCTGGGCACCGCGATGCTCCAGCGCACGTTCCAGGTGATGGACTTCGTCACCAGCATGTTCGGCGACACCGACACCGCGCTCAGCAGCCTCTACCTGGCGAACTCGCCTTACGACTTCGCGAGTTGGTCCGACCCCGAGGCCGAGCGGGCGATCACCGAGGGACGCGCCTCGACCGACCCGGCCAAGCGCTCCGCCGCCTACAACCGGGCCGCCGAACGGGTCGTCGGCGAGGCGCCGATGGCCTTCCTCACCGAGAACACCGTCGGCTTCCTCGGCGCCGCCAAGGTCGGCGGGCTGCCCGACCTGTCCAGGCGGACCGTCCTGAACGTCTCCCCCGCCACCCTGTGGGTGCGGCGCTGACCCCGGCCGGGCGTTCGGGAGAGGCCGGGCACGGCGGCTCCCGACGGCCGGGGCCCGGCTCGCCCCGACCGTCCGGGCCGCTCCGGGTCAGGCCTGGTCGGTGGTGGAGACGGCCAGCAGCTTCGTCACCGAGCCGTCGTCCCCGGGGACGTCGCGCAGGTGCCGGAAGCCGAGCCGGCGGCACATCGTCAGGCTCGGGGTGTTCTCGGCGCCGACCATGCCGTAGACCTCCTTGAGCCCCAGCTCGTCACCGGCGTAGCGGATCAGGCCGCGGACCACCTCGCCGCCCAGGCCGCGGCCCCAGAACTCCGGGGCCAGCGCGGTGACCAGCTCGTGGCCGTCGACGTTCCCGGTGCGCTTGACCTCGGCGTGGCCCGCGTACGTCCCGTCCAGCCACAGGCCCCAGACGTCGAAGAGGTTCTGCGGGTAGACGTCGCTCAGGATCGCGCGGAACAGCGTGCGGATGTCCGGCTCGGGCACGAGGTCCTGGCCCATCCAGCGGCACACGTCCGCGTTGCGCAGCAGGGAGACGAAGGCGTCCTCGTCCTCGGTCCGGTAGGGGATGAACTCCAGGTGCTCGGTGCGCAGCGGAGGGGTCACGGTGCTCTCCTCGGGTCGTGGTGGTTCGGTGGTGCGGCGGCCGGGGCGGGGCTCGCCGGGCCCGCCCCGACCGGGGGCCGGGGCGGGGGGCCGGTCAGGCTCCGGCGTTCTCCATGCGCTCGCGCAGGCTCCGGGGGCGCATGTCGGTCCACACCTCGTCGACGTACGCGGTGCACTCGGCCTCGGTGCCCTCGGTGCCGACGGGCTGCCAGCCGGCCGGGACGTCGAGGTCGGCGGGCCAGAGGGAGTACTGCTCCTCGTCGTTGCGCAGCACCTGGTAGCGGGTGTTCTCGTCCATGTCGGGCTCCTTCGTCATCGTCGGTCGGTCGGTCGTCACGGGGTCGTCACGGGGCGGTGCGGGTGGGTGGTGGCGTGGTCACCGTCCTTCCCGGGCGTGCCGGGCGATCTGCCGCAGGGCGGCGGCGAAGTCCTCGGCCGCCCGGCGGACGGCCGCGGTGTCGTGGACGGCGGGCCGGTGGTGCCAGGTGAAGGCGAGGCGTCCGTGCTGGGCCGCGCCGACCACCTCCAGCGGGTGGGAGCCGCCGTCCCGGGGGTCGTGGTCCCGGCCGAAGGAGCCGAGTTCGGCGCGGACCAGGCCGTCGCCGGCGGTCTCGGGCCGGGCGTCCCACTGGCCGAGGTAGTTGAAGACCACCTGGCCGTGCCCGCCGGCGGCGAGGCGCTCGCGGACCTCGGGGCCGCCGAAGGTGCGCAGGGCACCGAAGCCCAGGCCGTTGCCGGGCACCGCGCGCAGCTGCCGGCGCACGGACTTCACCAGGGCGCGCCAGTCGCGGTCCGGGCCGAGGTCGGCGGGGTCGGGGACGTGGAAGGTGACGGGGTGGACGGTGGTGAACCAGCCGACCGTACGGGACAGGTCGACGCCCTCCAGCAGGTCCTCCCGGCCGTGCCCCTCCAGGTCCAGGGCGATCCGCTCCCGGCCGCTCCAGCGGGCCAGGGCGAGGGCGAGGGCGGCGAGCAGCACGTCGTTGACCCGGGTGCGGTAGGCGGCGGGGGCGGCGCGCAGCAGCGCCTCGGTGTCCGCCTCGTCGAGTTCGACGGTGACCGCGCCCCGCTCGGCTTCGTCGCCGCCGGCGCCGCCGGGCAGGCCGGTCCTGGCGCTCACCGCCTCCTCCCAGTACGGGAGTTCGTGGTCCAGGCCGCCCTCGGCGACGTGGGCGGAGAGCCGGTGCGCCCAGTCCCGGAAGGAGGTGCCGCGCTCCCCGAGGCTGATCTTCTCGCCCCGGACGGCCTGCCGGTGGGCGTTCTCCAGGTCGTCGCGCAGCACCCGCCAGGAGACGGCGTCGACGACCAGGTGGTGGGCGACCAGGAGCAGCAGGGCGGGGTGGTCCGGGTGGCCGGTGAACAGGGCGGCGCGCAGCAGCGGGCCACGGGCGAGGTCGAAGCCGGCGTGGAGTTCGTCGGCGGCCTCGGCCATGGCCGCGTCGGCGGCCTCGGTGCCCTGCCCGGTCAGGTCGTGGTGGGCCAGGAGGCCGTCGGCGGGGGCGGGCGGCGGGTTGAACTGGTGCCAGCCGGCCTCGTCGTGGGTGTAGCGCATGCGCAGGGCGTCGTGGTGTTCCAGCAGGGCGTCGAGGGCGGCGCGCAGCGCCTGCGGGTCGGGGTCGGCGGCGAGTTCGAGCAGGGTGGACTGGTTGAAGTGGTGGTGGGCGGCGCGCGGGGTGGTCAGGAACCACTCCTGGATGGGGGTGAGCGGCACGTCGCCGGTCACCGGGCCGTCGTCCGCGCGTTCGGTGACGGCGGTGACGACGGTGGCGAGCCGGGCCACGGTCTGGTGGCTGAACAGGTCGCGGGTGGCCAGGTGGAGGCCGTCGCGGCGCAGCCGGGACACCACCTGCATGCTGAGGATGGAGTCGCCGCCGAGCAGGAAGAAGTTGTCGTCGGCGCCGACCTCGTCGAGGCCGAGGACGTCGGCCCAGATCCGGGCGATCCGGCGTTCGAGGTCGGTCTCCGGCGCCCGGCCGGGGCCGCCGGCGGTGGCGTGGGCGGGCCCGGGGTCGGGCAGGGCCCGCCGGTCGAGCTTGCCGTTGGGGGTGAGCGGGAGGCGCTCCAGCGGGACGAAGGCCGCGGGGACGAGGTGCGGGGGCAGTGACTCGGCGAGGTGGAGGCGCAGTTCGAGGGCGGGGGCGCCGGCGGTGGCGTCGGCCGGGACGACGTAGCCGACCAGCCGGCCGCCGCCCGGGCCGTCGGGGCGGACGGTGACGACGGCGTCGCGCACCAGGGGGCTGCGGCGCAGGGCGCTCTCGATCTCGCCCGGTTCGATCCGGAAGCCGCGCAGTTTGATCTGCTCGTCGGCGCGTCCGGCGAACCGGAGTTGGCCGTCGGCGTCGCGGCGGGCGAGGTCGCCGGTGCGGTACATCCGGGTGCCGGGCGCGCCGTACGGGTCGGGCAGGAAGCGGGCGGCGGTGAGGCCGGGCCGGCCGAGGTAGCCGCGGGCGAGGCCGGGGCCGGCCAGGTAGAGCTCGCCGGTGATGCCGGGCGGCACCGGCCGCAGGGCGGTGTCCAGGACGTACGCGCGGGTGGCGCCGCTGGGGCGGCCGATCGCGGGGCTGCCGCCGCCGGGGGCGAGCGGGTCGGTCCAGCTGGCGACGACGGTGGCCTCGGTGGGGCCGTAGGAGTTGATCATCCGTCGGCCCGGGGCCCAGGTGTCGACCAGGTCGGCCGGGCAGGCCTCGGCGCCGACCACCAGGGTGCGCAGCCCGGGCAGGTCGGCGGCGGTCTCCGGTTCCAGGGTGGCCAGGGCCGCCGGGGGGATCAGGGTGTGGCTGATCCGGCGGGCGGCCAGCACCTCGGCGAGCCGTTCGCCGACCAGCGGCCCCTCCTCCCCGGTGACCAGGGCGGCCCCGGTGAGCAGGGCGATGCACAGTTCCAGCACGGAGGCGTCGAAGCTGGGCGAGGCGAACTGGAGCACCCGGTCGCCGGGGCCGACGGCGTACTGCTCGGCGGCGGCGGCCGCGAAGACGGCGAGGCCGGCGTGGGTGACCAGGACGCCCTTGGGGGTGCCGGTGGAGCCGGAGGTGTAGACGGTGTAGGCCGGGTGGGCGGGGGTGAGGGCGGCGACGCGGTCGGCGTCGGTGGGCGCGGTGTCGGGCCCACCCGCGGCCCAGACCGCGGCCGGGTCGTCGAGCAGCAGGTGGGCGCCGGCGTCGCGGACCATGAACTCCCGCCGGGGCGCCGGGTAGTCCGGGTCGACGGGGAGGAAGGCGCCGCCGGCCTTGGCGACGGCGAGCTGGGCGACGACCATGGCCGCCGAGCGGGGCAGTGCGAGGGCGACCAGCCGCTCGGGCCCGACGCCCTGCCCGATGAGGTGGTGGGCCAGCCGGTTGGCGGCCCGGTCCAGTTCGGCGTAGCTCAGCTCCCGTTCGCCGTCGAGCAGGGCCGGCGCGTCGGGGGTGGCGGCGGCCTGCCGCTGGAAGAGTTCGGGCAGGGTCGCCTCCGGCACCGGGTGGAAGGTGCCGGTCGGCTCGACGGGCGGCGCGTCGGGGCCGGCCAGTGGCAGCGCGCCGACGGCGCGGGCCGGGTCCTGGGCGACGGCGGTCAGCAGGACGGCGAGCTGGCCCGCCATCCGCTCGACGGTGGCCTGGTCGAACAGGTCGGTGTTGTAGGTGAGCAGGCCGTGCAGGGCTCCGCTGTCGGCCTCGGCGAACTCCACCACCAGGTCGAAGGCCGTCCTGGTGTTGTCGGTCTCGACGTCGCCCACGTCCAGGCCGGGCAGGTCGAGTGCGGCGGACGGGGCGTTCTGGAGCACCACGAGGACCTGGAAGAGCGGGCTGCGGCTGGTGTCGCGCACCGGCTGGACCTCGTCGACGACCTTCTCGAAGGGCACGTCCTGGTGGGCGAGGGCGTCCAGGACGGTCTGCCGGACCTCGCCGAGCAGCGCGTCGAAGGGCTGCCCGGGCTCGACCCGGGAGCGCAGCACCAGGGTGTTGACGAAGAACCCGACGAGGCTCTGGACCTCGGGCCGGTCGCGGCCTGAGGTGACGGTGCCGACGGCGATGTCGGTGTCCCCGGCGAGCCGGGCCAGGTAGGCCTGGGCGGCGGCGACCAGGGTGGTGAACAGGGTGGTGCCGCGCTGCCGGCCGACCTCGGCCAGCCGGCGGGCGGTGTCGGCGGGCAGTTCCAGCCGGGCGGTGGCGCCGTTGCTGGTGCGCACCGCGGGCCGGGGCCGGTCGGTGGGCAGCCGCAGCGGGGCGACGCCGTCCAGCTGCCGCTTCCAGTAATCGAGTTGTTGCCCGGCGGGGGCGCCGGCGGTGCGCTGCCAGTGCGCGTAGTCGGCGTACTGCACCGGCAGCGGCGCCAACGGCTCCTGCGTGGAGCCGAGTTCGGCGCGGTAGAGGTGGGCGAGGTCGGTGAGCAGCACTGCGGTGGACCAGCCGTCGGTGACGATGTGGTGCAGGGTCAGCGCGAGCACGTGCTCGCCGTCGGCGAGCCGGGCCAGGGCGGGGCGCAGCAGCGGTCCGCGGCGCAGGTCGAAGGGGCGGGCGCGTTCGGCGGCGAGCAGCTCGCGCAGGGCCTCCTCCCGTTGCCCGTACGGCAGTCGGGAGAGGTCGTAGAGCGGCAGCGGGACGTCCCGCGGCGGGTGGACGAGCTGGACGCCGTGGCCGTCGACGCTGTCGAAGGTGGTGCGCAGCGACTCGTGCCGGTCCGTCAGGGCGCCCAGGGCGGCGCCGAGCGCGTCGGTGTCCAGGGTGCCGCGCAGCCGCAGCGCGAGCGCGGTGACGTACTCGGCGCCGCCGGGTGCGAACTCCTCCAGGAACCAGAGGCGTTGCTGGGCGTACGACATCGGGGCGGCGCCCGCGCGGGCGACCGGGAGCACCGGCGGGCGGGCCGGGGTGCCCGGCTCCGTGGTGAGCAGGCGGGCCAGGCCTTCCGGGGTGGGGTGGTCGAAGACCGCGCGGGGGCCGAGGTCGGTGCCGAAGGCCTCGGCGAGGCGGGCGGCGAGCCGGATGCTGAGGATGGAGTCGCCGCCCAGGGCGAAGAAGTCCTCGTCGACGCCGGGCGGGCGGATGCCGAGGACCTCGGCGAACACCTCGGCGGTGCGGTGTTCGGCCGCGGTGCGCGGCTCGGTGCGGGAGCGGCGCTCGCCGCCGGGTTCCGGCGCCGGGAGGGCGGCGCGGTCGACCTTGCCGTTGCGGCTCAGCGGGAGGGCGGTCAGCGGGACGAAGGCGGCCGGGACGAGGTAGTCGGGCAGGGTGCGGGCGGCGAGGGCCCGCAGCTCCTCGGGGTCGGCGGCGCCGACCGGGTAGGCGACCAGCCGGCGGGCGCCGGGCCGGTCCTCGCGGACGACCACGGCGACGTCGGAGACCAGCGGGTGAGCGGCCAGGGCGGCCTCCACCTCGGCGGGCTCGACCCGGAAGCCGCGGATCTTCACCTGGTCGTCGGCGCGGCCGAGGAACTCGACGGTGCCGTCGGCGCGGCGGCGGGCGAGGTCCCCGGTGCGGTACATCCGGGCGCCGGGCGGGCCGGAGGGGTCGGCGAGGAAGCGGGCGGCGGTCGCGCCGGGGCGGCCCAGGTAGCCGCGGGCCACGCCCTCACCGGCCAGGTACAGCTCGCCGGCGCAGCCGGGCGGCACCGGCCGCAGCCGCCGGTCCAGGACGTGCGCCCGCCGGTCGTCCAGCGGGCGGCCGATCGGGACGGTGTCGGGCACCGCGGCGGCGTCCGCCAGGGCGTGGGCGGTGGCGAAGGTGGTGGTCTCGGTGGGCCCGTAGCCGTCGACCACGGTCAGCCCGGGGCAGGCGGCGAGGACGCGGCGCACGGCGGCGGCGGGCACCACGTCCCCGCCGGTCCACAGCGCCCGCAGGCCGGTGAAGCAGTCCGGCGCGTCCTGGGCGAGCAGCCGGAACAGGCCGGCGGTGAGCCAGAGCGCGGTCGGCCCCTCCGGTCCGGCGAGGCGGCGCAGCAGTGTGGCGTCCACCGGCCCGTGGGGGGCGACGAGGACGCAGCCGCCGTTCAGCAGCGGCGCCCACACCTCGAAGGTGGCGGCGTCGAAGGCGACCGGCGAGTGCAGCAGCACCCGGGCGCAGCTGCCGTCGGCGAAGCGGCTGTCGGTGGCGAGCGAGGCCACGTCGCGGTGCCGGACGGCGACGGCCTTGGGCTCGCCGGTGGAGCCGGAGGTGTACATCACGTACGCCAGCCGGTCGGGGTCGGCGCTCGGCAGGGCGGGCGCCGCCGGGGCCGGTTCGTCGAGTGCGGCGGCGACCTGCCCGGCGGTGAGCGGCAGGGCCGCGCCGGCCCGGTCGAGCAGGGCGCGGCGGCGCTCCTCGGGGGCGCGCAGGTCGACGGGCAGGTAGGCGCCGCCCGCCTTGAGGACGGCCAGCTCGGCGACGACGAGTTCGGCGCCGCGGTCCATCGCCAGCGCCACCCGGCCCTCGGGGGGCAGGCCGTCGGCGAGCAGCCGGGCGGCCAGCCGGTCGGACCAGTCGTCGAGCCCGCGGTAGGTCAGTTCCCGCTCGCCGTCGCGCACGGCGGGGGCGTCGGGGGTGCGGCGGACCTGCTCGGCGAAGATCCGCAGCGGGCTGTCCGGCGCCGCCGGGCGGGCGGTGGTGTGCCAGGAGGCGAGCAGGGCGCGGTCGGCCGCCGTGAGCGGGTCGAGCGCGGCGAGGTCGCCGTCCAGGCCGTCGGCGAGGGCGGTCAGCAGCAGGGCGAGGCGG
The DNA here is from genome assembly GCF_044763205.1 of Kitasatospora sp. NPDC096204. Lineage (NCBI taxonomy): Bacteria > Bacillati > Actinomycetota > Actinomycetes > Kitasatosporales > Streptomycetaceae > Kitasatospora > Kitasatospora sp. NPDC096204. The sequence continues at coordinate 243,155 of NZ_JBIWFT010000006.1, read as the reverse complement.
TCGGCGGCGTCCCGGGCGGTGCTCGCGTCGAACAGCGCGGGGTCGTACGCCAGGTCGAAGGCGAGCTGTCCGCTGAGATGGGCGCGCAGGCACCAGGGGAAGGTGGTGGCGTCGTCGGCGCGCACCTCGACCACCCGGACGCCGGTGCGGTCCGCGGCGGACTCGTCGACGGGGTAGTTCTCGAACACCAGCATGCTGTCGAACAGCGCCTCCCCGGCGGGCAGTTCGCTCAGGCCCTGGATCCGGGGCAGGGCCAGGTGGTCGTGGCGGCGGCCGTCGCTCTGCCGGTCCTGGAGGTCCCTGAGCCAGCTCCGCACGCTCCCGGTCGGCAGCTGGACGCGGGCCGGCACGGTGTTGATGAACAGGCCGATCATCGTCTCGACCCCGGGCAGTTCGGCCGGCCGCCCGGAGACGGTGGTGCCGAAGACGACGTCCCCGGTGCCGCCGTAGCGGGCCAGCAGCAGCGCCCAGGCGCCCTCCACCAGGGTGTTGACGGTCAGTCCGGCGGCCGCGGCGTTCTCCCGCAGCCGGGCGGAGAGCGCCTCGTCGAGTTCGCGGTGGACGGCGGCGGTGGCGCGGGCCCGGTGGGCCCCGGCGGGCCGGCGGTCGTAGGGCAGCGCGGTCCGTTCGGTGAACCCTGCCAGGGCCGCGCTCCAGTGCTCCTCGGCGGCCCGCCCGTCCTGCTCGCGCAGCCAGGCGAGGAAGTCCGCGAAGGGGCGGCGGACCGGGCGGGGGGCCTGCGGTCCGCCGGTCAGCGCGGCGTACTCCTCGCACACCTCGGTGAGCAACTGCCCGGTGCTCCAGCCGTCCAGGATCACGTGGTGGGTGGACCAGAGCAGCAGCACCTCGTCACCGGGCAGCGCGGCCAGGGCCAGCCGGGTGAGCGGCGCGGTGCCCAGGTCCAGCCCGGCGGCCCGCTCCTCGGCGAGCAGCCGCTCCGTCGCGGCGGCGCGCTGCCCGGGCGTCAGGCCGCGCCAGTCCAGGTGGCGGACGGGCAGGGCGGCGCGGCGCGCGACCAGCTGGACGGGGTGCGGCAGGCCGCGCCAGTGCACGGCGGTGCGCAGCGCCGGGGTGCGGTCGGCGACCAGCTGCCAGGCCTCGGCGAAGGCCTCCGGGTCGGTGACGCCGGCCAGCCGCACGGCGATCCGGTCCACGTATGCGCCGTCCTCGTCGACCAGGCCGTGGAAGAGCATGCCGGACTGCAGCGGGGTGAGCGGCAGCACGTCCTCGACCTCGCGGCCGTCGCCGACCAGGCGGTCCAGCGCGGCCTGGTCGAGGCCGGCCAGCGGGAAGTCGGACGGGGTGCGGCCGCCGGCGCCCGGGGCGGCGCAGTGCTCGGCGAGTTCGCGCAGGGCGTGCAGGGTCTGCTCGGCGAGGGCGCGGACGGTGGACTCCTCGTACACCGCGGCGGGGTAGGTCCAGCCCAGTTCGAGCCGGCCGTCCTGGACCGCGCCGATGACGTCCAGCAGGTAGGGGCGGGGCTCGTCGGGGTCGGTGTCCCGCCCGGCCGGGGGCAGCGAGCCGCGCAGCAGCCCGTCGGCGCCGCCGCGGGTGTCCCACTGGCCGTGGTAGTTGAAGCCGAATCGCGGCGCGGCCGCGTCGGCCGGCAGGGCGGACGGGTGGAGGTGGCGCAGGGCGCCGTGGCTGAGTCCGCGCAGCGGGACGGCGCGCAGCTGCTCCTTGACCGAGCGCAGGGTGTCGTGCCAGCCGGCCTCGGGGTCGACGCGCAGGGCGAGCGGGAACTCGGCGGTGAACCAGCCGACCGTCCGGGAGAGGTCCTGGTCGGCGAAGAGGTCCTCGCGGCCGTGGCCCTCGACGCCGATCAGCACGCAGCCGCGGCCGCACCAGCGGGCCAGGGTGCGGCCCAGCGCGCTCAGCAGGACGTCGTTGACCTGGGTCCGGTAGACCTCCGGGACGCGGCGCAGCAGCGCCTCGGTGGTCTTCTCGTCCAGGGTGACGGTGAGGGTGGCGGCGGTGCCGTGGGTGTTGGGTCCCGGACGCCCGGCGGGCAGTTCGGCCGGGGCCTCGCCGGTGCGGGTCCAGTACGCGGTGTCGCCGTCCAGGGCGCCGGAGCGGGTGTGCCGCTCCAGCCGGGCGGCCCACCGGGTGTAGGAGGTGCCGGGATCGGGCAGCCGGACGGGTGCGCCGGTGCGGGCGGTGCGGTAGGCGGCTTCGAGGTCGGCCAGCAGGATGCGCCAGGAGACGCCGTCCACGGCCAGGTGGTGGACGGTCAGCACGAGTTGGCCCGGCTGCCGTTCGCCGCCGTCGAAGAACAGGGCGCGCAGCATCCGGCCCTCGACCGGGTCGAGGGAGCGTTGGGCCTGCTCGGCGGCCTGCTGCACCTCGGCTTCCGCCACGCCCCGGTGGCGGGTGAAGACGCCGTCCGGGCCCGCGGGGAGGACTTCCTGGTGCCAGCCGGACCGGCCGTGGCGGAAGCGGGTGCGCAGCGCCGGGTGGTGTTCCACCAGGGCGAGCACCGCCCGGTGCAGGGCGGCCGGGTCGGTGTCCGGGGCCAGCGCGAGGCGCTGGGTCATGGTGAAGCGCAGCGCCTCGCCGGGCCGGCGGCCGTCGAGGTACCAGTGCTGGATCGGGGTGAGCGGCGCCTCGGCGGGCTCGGTCTCCTCCCCCGGCTCCGCGAGGTCGGACAGCTCACCGACGCAGAGCGCGAGTTCGGCGACGTTCTGGTAGCGGAAGACGTCCTTGGTGGTGAGGGCCAGTCCGGCGGCGCGGGCCCGGGAGACGATCTGGATGCTGAGGATGGAGTCCCCGCCGAGGGCGAAGAAGTTGTCCCGGGCGCCGACCCGCTCCACGCCCAGCACCTCGGCCCAGATCGCGGCGAGCAGCTCCTCGGTGCCGGGGCGCGGGGCGACGTACGGGGTGGTGCGGTCCGGCTGGGCGGGCGGGGCCGGCAGGGCGCGCCGGTCGGTCTTGCCGCTGGTGGTGCGCGGGACGCGGGCCAGGGGGACGAAGGCGGTGGGCACCAGGTGGTCGGGCAGGGTGCGGCGCAGCCAGGCCCGCAGCTCCTCGGCGGGCGGCACCCGGTCGGCGGCCGGCACCGGGTAGCCGACCAGCACGGTCCGGCCGCCCTGGTCGCGGGCGGCGACGGCGCAGTCCGCGAGGTCGGGGTGGGTCAGCAGGGCGGCCTCCACCTCGCCGGGCTCGATCCGGAAGCCGCGGATCTTGACCTGCTCGTCGGCGCGGCCGAGGAACTCCAGCTGCCCCTCGGCGTCCCAGCGGGCGAGGTCGCCGGTGCGGTACATCCGGGTGCCGGGCGGGCCGTACGGGTCGGCGGTGAAGCGGGCGGCGGTCAGCCCCGGGCGGCCGGCGTAGCCGCGGGCGACCTGCTCGCCGGCCAGGTACAGCTCCCCCGGCATGCCGGGCGGCACCGGGCGCAGCGCGCCGTCGAGCACGTAGGCGGTGACGCCCCGGCCCGGCCGGCCGATCACCGGGCGCTCGGGGTGGTCGGCGCAGCGGGCGTAGGCGGCGTCGACGGTGCACTCGGTGGGCCCGTACAGGTTGTAGGTGCTGATGCCGAACTCGGCCTGGGCGGCGACCAGTTCCCGCCAGGTGGCGGCGGGGACGGCCTCGCCGCCGAGCTGCAGCAGCCGCGGGTGGTGCGCGGCGGGGGCGAACAGCCCGGCGGCGGTGAGTTCGCGCAGGAAGGAGGGGGTGACGTTGACGACGTCGAGCCGCTGGTCGACGATCCGGGCGCGGAAGGCCTGCGGGTCCAGCCGGACGTCCTCGTCGATCAGGTGGAGTTCCTGGCCGGACACCAGCAGCAGCGGGCCCTCCCAGCTGGTGTCGAAGGAGAGGGAGGCGCTGAGGGCGACCTTCAGCCGGCGGCCGTCGGCGGTGTGCGGGGCGAGCATCCCCTCCCGGTGGTCGCGGCAGAGGTTGACCAGCCGGCGGTGCTCGACGACCACGCCCTTGGGGCGGCCGGTGGAGCCGGAGGTGTGGATCAGGTAGGCGGCGTGCCCCGGCAGCAGCGGGGCGGTCCGTTCGGCGTCGGTCAGGTCGTGGCCGGGCAGGGCCTCCCAGGGCACCTCGCGCAGGGAACGCTCGGTCAGCACGGTGCGCGGCCGGGTGTCGTCGAGCAGCAGGGCGGCCCGCTCCTCGGGCAGGTCCGGGTCGACGAACTGGAGGACGGCCCCGGCCTTGAGCACCCCGAACAGCGCCACCACCAGTTCGGAGGTGCGCGGCAGCCGGACGGCGACCACCTGCTCCGGGCCGGCGCCGAGGGCCACCAGGTGCCGGGCGAGGCGGTTGGCCCGGGCGTTGAGCTCGGCGTAGTCCAGGGTGGCGTCCCGGGCGACCAGCGCGGTGGCCCCGGGGGTGCGGGCGGCCTGCTCCTCGAACAGGGCGGTGAAGGTGGTGTCGGGACCGGGCAGCGGCTCGACCCTCCCCTGCCGCAGCACCTGCCGCCGCTCCTGCGCGGTCATCAGCGGCAGCGCCCCGACGGCCGTCCCCGGCTCCTCGGCGACGGCGGCCAGCAGGGTGGTCAGCCGGGCGGCGAGCTGCTCGGCGGTCCGGGCGTCGAACAGCCCGGTGCTGTACTCCAGGTAGCCGGTCAGGCCGCCGTCGTGCTCGGCGAAGTCGAAGGAGAGGTCGAAGGTGGCGTTGCGGACCGGCGGGGTGATCGGTTCCACCGTCAGGCCGGGCAGCCGGGGCGCCTCGGCGCCCAGGTTGTGCAGGGCCACCATCACCTGGAACAGCGGGGTGCGACTGGTGTCGCGCTCCGGCTGGAGGGCGTCCACCAGCCGTTCGAAGGGCACCTCCTGGTGGGCCAGGGCGTCCAGGACGGTGGCCTGGGCGTCGGTCAGCAGCTCGTGGAAGGACCGCTCGGGGCTGATGTCGCCGCGCAGCACCAGGGTGTTGACGAACATGCCGACCACGTCGTGGAGTTCGCCCTGATCGCGGCCGGAGGTGACGGTGCCGACGGCGATGTCGCGCTGCCCGGACCAGCGGGCCAGCAGCACCTGGCAGGCGGCCAGCAGGACGGTGTAGAGGGTGCCGTCGGCCTCCCGGCCGCGCTCGCGCAGCCGGGCGGTCAGCTCGGCGGGCAGCGTGAAGGTGACCAGCGCGCCCTCCCGGGTGCGCACCGCCGGGCGCGGCCGGTCGGTGGGCAGCTCCAGCGGCTCCAGGCCGTCCAGGGCCCGGCGCCAGTGGTCGAGGTCGGCCTCGGCGGCGGCGGTGCGGGTGCGCTGCCAGGCCGCGAAGTCGGTGTACCGCAGGGGCAGTTCGGGCAGCCGCGGGCCACGGCCCGCCAGGGCGGCGGCGTACAGCTCGCCGAGGTCACGGCCGAGCACGCCCATCGACCAGCCGTCGGTGGCGATGTGGTGCACGGCCAGGGCGAGGACGTGCTCGTCGGCGGCCGTGCGGGCCAGGTGGGCGCGCAGTACGGGGCCGGTCCCGAGGTCGAAGGGGGTGGCGGCGATCCGCTCCAGCAGGGCGTCCAGCTCCGCCGGTGGGACGTCCGCGCAGGGCAGCTCGACGGGGTACGGCGGGCGCACCACCTGGCGGGCCCGGCCGTCCCGTTCGGCGTAGCCGGTCCGCAGCGCCTCGTGCCGCTCCACCAGGGCGTCCAGGGCGGTGCCCAGCGCCTCCCGGTCGAGGGGCCCGCGCAGCCGCAGCACGGACAGCGAGGTGTACTCGGTGCTGCCGGGCTCGAAGCGGTCGAGGAACCAGAGCCGCTGCTGGGCGTACGAGAGCGGCGGCTCGGCGCCCGGGTCGGCGGCGGGGATGACGGTCCGTACGGTGCCGGGGCGGCCCGGCTCGCCGAGCGCCGCGGCGAGGTCGGCGAGCACGGGGTGGGTGAACAGCAGCCGGGGCGAGAGGTCCGCGGAGCCGAAGGCGGTGCGCAGCCGGGCGGTGACCCGCACGGCGAGGATGGAGTCCCCGCCGAGGGCGAAGAAGTCGTCCTCGGCGCCGATCCGGCCGGCGTCCAGGACCTCCGTCCAGGCCTCGGCGACCAGCCGCTCGGCGGGGGTGCGGGGGGCGGTGCGCTCGCGGCCGGCCGCGAAGCCGTCCGGTCCCGGCTGCGGCAGGGCGCGCCGGTCGAGCTTGCCGTTGGGGGTGAGCGGCAGCGCGTCCAGCGGGACGTAGGCGGCGGGCACCAGGTAGGCGGGCAGCAGCCGTTCCAGGTGGGCGCGCAGCTCGGCGGCGCCCGGGGGCCGCTCCCGGCCCTCGCCGACGACGTGGGCGACCAGCCGGCGGGTGCCGGCCGTGTCCTGGTAGACGCCGACGGTGGCCAGGCCCACGCCGGGGTGGCTCTGGAGGGCGGCCTCGATCTCGCCGGGTTCGATCCGGTAGCCGCGGATCTTGACCTGCTGGTCGGCGCGGCCCAGGTAGCGCAGGGTGCCGTCGGCCTGTCGGCGGGCGCGGTCGCCGGTGCGGTACATCCGGCTGCCGGGGGCGCCGAACGGATCGGCGAGGAAGCGGGTGGCGGTGAGGCCGGGCCGGTTGAGGTAGCCGCGGGCCAGGCCCTCGCCCGCCACGTACAGTTCGCCGACGGCGCCCGGGGGCAGCAGGGCCAGGTCGTCGTCGAGCACGTACAGCCGCAGGTCGGCGATGCCGGTGCCGATCGGGCCCGGGCCGCCGGCGGTGGCCGCGGCGGTGGCCCGGTCGAGTTCGGTGTGGGTGACGTGCACGGTGGTCTCGGTGATGCCGTACATGTTCACCAGGCGCGGGGCGTCCTCGGGGTGGCGCCGGTACCAGTCGGCGAGCCGGGTGACGTCCAGCGCCTCGCCGCCGAAGACCACGGTGCGCAGCGCCAGCCGGGCGGAGACGTCCGGGTGCCGGGCGTCGGCGCGGGCCAGCTGGTGGAAGGCGGACGGGGTCTGGTTGAGGACGGTGACCCGCTCGTCGGCGAGCAGCCGCAGGAAGTCCTCCGGGGAGCGGGCGGTGTCCTCGGGCACCACCACGAGCCGGCCGCCGTGCAGCAGCGGGCCCCACAGCTCCCAGACCGAGAAGTCGAAGGTGTAGGAGTGGAAGAGCGTCCAGACGTCCTCGGGGCCGAAGCCGAACTGCTCCCTGGTCTGCTCGAACAGCCGGACCACGTTGGCGTGCGGTATCACGACACCCTTGGGGCGGCCGGTGGAGCCGGAGGTGAAGATGGCGTAGGCGGGGCTGTCGGGCAGCGGACGGTGGCCGGTGCCGAGCGGGCCGGCCGGGCGGCGGGCGAGGTCGGCACGCACCTCGGGGCGGGCCAGGGCGAGGACGGGGACCTCGACGCCGGCCGGCTCCTCCACCGTCACCAGGGCCACCGGGGCGGCGTCGCGCAGCAGTTCGGTGCGGCGTTCGGCGGGCAGCGCCGGGTCCAGCGGCAGGTAGGCGGCGCCGGTCTTGAGGACGGCGAGGACGGCCACCACCAGCTCGGTGCCACGGGGCAGCGCCAGGGCGACGTACCGCTCGGGGCCGGCGCCGAAGTCGGCCAGCCGGTGGGCGAGGCGGTCGGCCCGGGCGTCCAGTTCGGCGTAGCAGAGCTGCTCCGCGCCGCAGGTGACGGCCACGGCGCCCGGGGTGCGGGCGGCCTGCGCCTCGAACAGCTCGACCAGGGTGCGCTCGGGGCGGCCCTGGGCGGTGCCGTTCCAGTCGACCAGCAGCCGGCGCCGTTCCTCCTCGGTGGTCCGGGCCAGGGCGCGCAGCGGGCGGTCCAGGCCGGCGGCCAGCTCGGTGAGCAGCAGGCAGAGCCGCTCGGCGAGGCCGCGCACGGTGGCGGCGTCGAACAGCTCGGGGTCGTAGGCGAGGTCGAAGCCGACCTGCCCGCCCTGGTAGGCGCGCAGCACCAGCGGGAAGTTGGTGGCGTCCCGGGAGGACACCTCGGCCAGGCGCACCCCGGTGCCGGCGGCGTCGGCGTCGTCGAAGGGGTAGTTCTCGAAGGCGACGATGCTGTCGAACAGCGCGCTGCCGGACGGGACGTCGCTGAAGCCGGTGAGTTCGGCGAGCGAGACGGCCGCGTGCCGGCGGGCCTCGGCCTGGTCGTCCTGCAGTTCGCGCAGCCAGTCGGCGGCGGTGCGGGCGCCGTCCACCCGGACCCTCGTGGGCAGGGTGTTGATGAACATGCCGATCATCGACTCGACGCCGGGCAGCTCCTCGGGCCGGCCGGAGACGGTGGTGCCGAACAGCACGTCGGGCTCGCCGCTGTGGCGGGACAGCAGCAGCGCCCAGGCGCCCTGCACCACGGTGCCGAGGGTCAGCCCGGACTGCCGGGCGGTGCACGCCAGTTGCTCGGATGCCTGCTCGGTCAGGGCGGCGCTGTGGGAGCCGGCCGAACGGGCCCGGTGGGCCTCGCGCCGGACCCGGTCGGCGGGCAGCGGGGTGGCGGTGGCGAAGCCCTCCAGGACGGACCGCCAGTGGGCCCGGGCGGCCTCGGCGTCCTGTCCGGCCAGCCAGTGCACGTAGTCGGCGAAGGGCCGGCGCACCGCCGGGGCGGGCGCGGCGCCGGTGGTGATCGCCGCGTACTCGGCGAACACGTCGGTGAGCACCTGGGCGAGGCTCCAGCCGTCCAGGATCAGGTGGTGGGAGGTCCACAGCAGCTGGAGCCGGGCCTCGGGCAGCCGGACCAGGGTGAGCCGGGTGAGCGGGGCGGTGGCGATGTCCAGGCCGAGCGCGAGGTCCTCGGCGCGCAGCCGGGCCAGCCGTTCGGCGCGCTCGGCCGGGTCGGCGGCCCGCAGGTCCAGGTGGGTGACGGGCAGTCGCACGCCCCGGCGCACCACCTGGAGCGGGGCGGGGACGCCCTCCCAGACCACCGAGGTGCGCAGAGCGGGTGTCCGGTCGGCGACCCGCTGCCAGGCCAGGGCGAGGGCCTGCGGGTCGGCGACGCCCTCCAGCAGCAGGGCGGCCTGGTCCAGGTAGACGTCGTCCTCGCCGCCGACCAGGCGGTGGAAGAGCATGCCCTCCTGGAGGGGGGTGAGCGGCAGCAGGTCCGTCACGTCCCGGCCGTCGCCGACCAGCCGGTCCAGCTGCTCCTGGTCGAGGCCGGCCAGCGGGAAGTCGGAGGGGGTGCGGCCGCCGGCGGCGGGCTCGGCGCAGTGCTCGACGATGGCGGTCAGGGCGGTGAGCACGGCCTCGGCCAGGCCGCGGACGGTGTCGGCCTCGTGGACGTCCTCGCTGTAGTGCCAGGTGAGTTCCAGCTCGCCGTCGGCGACCACGGCGGAGACGTCCAGCAGGTGGTCCAGGGGCTCGTCGGGGGCGAGGTCCCGGCCGGGGGCCTGCCCGGCGGGGGCGAAGTCCCCGGCCGCGGGGGCGGTCCACTGCCCGTGGTAGTTGAAGGAGACCTGCGGCAGCGGGACGTCCCGCAGGGCGGCGGCGCCCGCCGAGGGCGAGCCGAGCCGGGCGAGGGCCTCGTAGCCGAGGCCGCGGCGGGGCACGGCGCGCAGCCGCTCCTTGACCTGCTTGAGGGTGGCGGCCCAGTCGGGGGCGTCGGCGGGGCCGGCCGGGGTGAGGGTGACGGGGTACTGGGTGGTGAACCAGCCGACGGTGCGGGAGAGGTCGAGGTCGTCGAAGAGGTCCTCACGGCCGTGGCCCTCCAGGGCGACGGTGGCCCGCCCGGTGCCGGTCCAGTCGGCGAGGGCCCGGCCGAGCGCGCTGAGCAGCACGTCGTTGACCTGGGTGCGGTAGACCTCGGGGACCTTGCGCAGCAGCGCCCCGGTGGTGGCCCGGTCGAGCCGGCGGCGCAGGGTGCGCACCGAGCCGGCCGTGGGGGTGCCGGGCCGGTCGACGGGCAGCGGCTCGGCAGGGGCGGCGGTCTCGGCGGTCCAGTACGGCAGGTCCTGGTCCAGGCCGCCGGCCCGGACCAGTCCGGCGAGCCGGTGGGCCCAGTCGGTGAACGCGGTGGGCTCGGGTTCCGGCTCGGGGGCGGTGCCCGCGGCGGCCTGCCGGTAGGCCTGCTCCAGGTCGGCGAGCAGCACCCGCCAGGAGACGCTGTCCACGGCGAGGTGGTGGGCGGTCAGGAACAGCTGGGGGCGGGCGCCGTCGGCGGCGCGGAACAGGACGGCGCGCAGCAGGGCGCCGGTGGCCGGGTCCAGTTCGGCGCGGGCGGCCTCGGCGGCCCGCAGCCGGGCGGCCTCGGGGTCGCGGTCGGGGTCGGGGTCGAGCCGGCTCAGCAGGTTTCCGGCGTCCGCGACCGGTTCCTGGCGCCGGCCGGAGGCGTCGGAGGTGAAGCGGGTGCGCAGCGCCGGATGGGCGGCCACCAGCGCGCTCAGCGCCCGTTCCAGGGCGGGTTCGTCCAGGTCGTACGGGAGGTCGAGCAGCATCGACATGGTGAAGTGCCGCAGCGGGCCGTGGGCGGCGAAGAACCACTCCTGGACGGGGGTGAGCGGCGCGGGCCCGTCCTGACGGCGCGGCGCGGCGGCGGGCGCCTCGGCGGTGCGGGCCGCGGCGGCCAGGTCGGCGACGGTCTGGTGGCGGAAGACGTCCTGGGAGCCGATCCGCAGGCCCTCGGCGCGGGCCCGGGAGACGGCCTGGATGCTCAGGATCGAGTCGCCGCCGAGTTCGAAGAAGTTGTCGGTGACGCCGACCCTCGGCACGCCGAGCACCTCGGCCCAGATCGCGGCGAGGATCTCCTCCTCGGGGGTGCGCGGGGCGACGAACTCCCCCTCCCGGCCTTCCGGCTCGGGGGCGGGCAGGGCGCGGCGGTCCAGCTTGCCGCTGGTGCCGAGCGGCAGCGCGTCGAGCACGGTGAAGGAGGACGGCACCAGGTGGTCGGGCAGCACCCGGCGCAGGGCGGCGCGCAGTTCGGCGAAGGGGCGGGCGGCGCCGTCGGCGAGGACCAGGTAGGCGGCCAGCCGGTTCTGCCCGTGGGCGTCGGGGACGGCGACCACGGCGGCCGCGGCGACCTCCGGCAGGTCGAGCAGGGCGGCCTCGATCTCGCCGGGCTCGATCCGGTGGCCGCGCACCTTGACCTGGTCGTCGGCGCGCCCGAGGTACTCCAGGCGCCCGTCGGCCGTCCAGCGGGCCAGGTCGCCGGTGCGGTACATCCGGGTACCGGGCGGGCCGTACGGGTCGGCGGTGAAGCGGGCGGCGGTCAGCCCCGGGCGGCCGGCGTAGCCGCGGGCGACCTGCTCGCCGGCCAGGTGGAGTTCGCCGCTCACCCCGGGCGGCACCGGCTGGAGCCGGCCGTCCAGGACGTAGGCGCGGACGTTGGGCAGCGGGCGGCCGACCAGCGGCCGGTCCCCGCCGTCGATCCGGCAGGCGAGCGCGTCGACGGTGCACTCGGTGGGGCCGTAGTAGTTGTACGCGGCCACCCCGGGGCGGGCGGCGAGTTCGCGCCAGAGCCGGGGGGCGACGGCCTCGCCGCCGAGCATCAGCACCCGGGGGCGGTGGCGGGGGTCGTCGAGCAGCCCTGCGGGCAGCAGTTGGCGCAGGTAGGAGGGGGTGAGGTCGAGGAAGTCGATCCGGTGCCGGACGACGTACTCGACCAGCGCGGCCGGGTCCATCCGGGTGGTCTCGTCGACGAGGTGCAGCGGGTGGCCGTCGGCCAGCAGCAGCACGCCCTCCAGCGAGGTGTCGAAGGAGAAGGAGGCGGTCAGCGCGACGTTCAGCGGCCCGCCGCCGGCGTCGGCGACGAAGCCGGCCCGGTGGGCGGCGAGCAGGTGGGCCAGGGCGCGGTGCGGGACGGTGACGCCCTTGGGGCGGCCGGTGGAGCCGGAGGTGTAGAGCACGTACGCGGTGGTCGCCGGGTCCGGCACGGGGAGCCGGATGGAGTCCTCGGGGTCGGTCTCCATCAGCTCGCGCAGGGTCTCCTCGTCCAGGAGGAGGGCCGGTTCGGCGTCCTCCAGCAGGTAGCGGACGCGCTCCCAGGGCAGCGCCGGGTCGACCGGCAGATAGCCGGCGCCGGTCTTCCAGACGGCGAGGACGGCCATCACCAGGTCGGCGGTGCGCGGCAGGCGCAGCGCGATCAGCCGTTCGGGGCCGGCGCCGCAGGAGACCAGCCGGCGGGCGAGCCGTTCGGCGCGGGCGTTCAGCGTCGCGTGGTCCAGCCGCTCCTCCCCGGCGACCAGGGCCAGGGCGTGCGGGGTCTCGGCGGCCCGGCGCCGGAACAGTTCCGGCAGGACGACGGCTTCGACGGGCAGCGCGGGGCCGTTCCAGTCCCGGGTGACCTGCGCGGTCTCCCGCGCGGAGAGCAGCGGCAGGGTCGCGAGCGGGCGGTCCGGTTCGGCGGCGGCGCCCTCCAGCAGCCGCAGCAGCTGATCGGCCATCCGGCCGGCGGTGGGGGCGTCGAAGAGGTCGGCGCGGTACTCCAGGACGCCGGTGAGCGCCTCGCCGTCGGGGACGAACTCGACGCTGAGGTCGAAGGTGGCGGCCTGCCGGGGCACGGTGACCGGGGCGGTGGCGAGCCCGTGCGGGTCGCCGGCGGCGGGCGGGGCGGGGTGCAGCAGCACCAGCACGTCGAACAGCGGATTGCGGCCGGCCTCGCGGGGCGCGCCGACCGCCTCGACGAGCCGCTCGAAGGGCGTGTCGCCGTGGGCGAGGGCGTCGTTGCCGGTCTCGGTGGCCGCCGTGAGCAGCTCGCGGAAGGACGCGTCGGGCTCCACCCGGGTGCGCAGGACCACCGTGTTGACGAAGCAGCCGACGGCGCGTTCCAGCTCGGTGCGGGTGCGTCCGGCCATCAGCGTGCCGACGGTGACGTCCTCCTGGCCGGACCAGCGGGCCAGCAGCGCCTGGGTGCCGGCCACCAGCGCGGTGTTGAGGGTGCCCTGCCGCTCGGCCGCGAGTTCGCGCAGCCGGGCGGTGAGCGGCGCGGGGACGGTGAAGGTGTGCAGGGCGCCGGGGCCGGCCTCCTCGCCGCGCCGCGGGTGGTCCAGCGGCAGCTCGGTCGGCACCGCGCCCGCCAGCTTCCCCCGCCAGTGGGCGAGCTGCCGCTCCAGCCGGTCGCCGGCCAGCTGCTCGCGCTGCCACACCGCGAAGTCCGGGTACTGGGCGGCGACTTCGGGCAGGTCGGGCTCGGCGCCGCGGGCCAGGGCGTCGTAGGCGGTGCACAGCTCGTCCAGCAGGACGCCCATCGACCAGCCGTCGGTGACGATGTGGTGGGCGGTCAGCTGCAGCACGTGGGCCCGCGGCGACTCGGCCACCAGCAGGGCGCGCAGCAGCGGCCCCCGGGCGAGGTCGAAGGGGCGGGAGTACTCCTGGAGCAGGATCGCGTCCAGGCTCTCGCCCTCGGCCCGCTCCCGGAGCGGCAGCTCCACCGGGCCGGCCGCCCGGACGGTCTGCACCGGCCGGCCGTCGGCCTCCGTGAAGGTGGTGCGCAGCGCCTCGTGGCGCGCCACCACGGCGGTGAGCGCCGCGGCGAGCGCCGCGCGGTCCAGTGCTCCGGTGAACCGCAGGGCGACGGCGCTGTTGTAGCGCGGGTCCCCGGGGCGCAGCCGGTCCAGGAACCAGAGCCGCTGCTGGACGAAGGAGGGCGGCAGCGGACGGCTGCGGTCGGCGCGCGGGATGCCGCGGTCGGCGGCTGCCTGGGCGCCGCCGGCCCGGCCGGCCAGGCGTTGGCGCAGGGCCTCGCGCAGGTCGGCGGGCAGGGCGGCGGCGCGGTCTCGCTTCGACGTCGTCATGGTCGGCTCCTCACCGTTCGTCATCGTCGGGGCGGCCGGAGTCGGCGGCTTCGTCGGGGTTGCCGAGGGCGGACTCCTCCGGTCCGTCCAGCGCGGCGGCTTCGAGTTCGCTGAGCACCAGGTCCTCCACCAGGTCGGCCAGGGCGGCCACGGTGCGGGAGACCAGCACGTCGCGGGGGGTGAGCGTGACGCCGAACGCGTCGTTGGCCCGGGAGGCGATCAGCAGGGCGCGCATGGAGTCGCCGCCCAGCTGGAAGAAGTCGTCGGTGGCGCCGACGGCGGTGTGCAGGGTCTCGGCCCAGATCTCCGCCACCGCCTCCTCCGTGGGGGTGCGGGGCGCGACCCGCCCGGCCGGCCCGGCCTCCTCCGGTGCGGGGGCGGGCAGGGCGGCGCGGTCGGTCTTGCCGCTCGCGGTGAGCGGGAAGCGCTCCAGCACGGCGAAGGCCGAGGGCACCATGTGCCCGGGCAGCGAGCGGGCGGCCAGGGCGCGCAGCTCGGCGCCGGTCGGCGGTTCGGTGCCGGGGGCGGCCAGCAGGTGGGCGACCAGCCGGGGCAGCCCGGGCTCGTCCTCCCGGATGCTCACCACGGCGTCCAGCACGGCCGGGTGGCGGGCCAGTACGGCCTCCACCTCGCCCGCCTCGATCCGGTGGCCGCGCAGTTTGAGCTGGTGGTCGGTGCGGCCCAGGTAGTGCAGTTCGCCGTGGCGGTCGCGGCGCACCAGGTCCCCGGTGCGGTACATCCGGGTGCCGGGCGGCCCGTACGGGTCGGCGGTGAAGCGGGTGGCGGTCAGGCCGGGGCGGCCGAGGTAGCCGCGGGCCAGGACCGGTCCGCTGAGCCACAGTTCGCCGGGGACGCCGTCGGGCACCGGCCGCAGCCGGGCGTCCAGGACGTACGCGCCGGTGGCGGGCAGCGGGCGGCCGATCGGCGGGGCGGCGCCGTCCGCGGTCAGCGGTGCGGACCAGGTGGCGACCACGGTGGCCTCGGTGGGGCCGTAGGAGTTGACCATCCGGTGGTGCGGGGCCCAGCGGGCGACCAGGTCGGCGCCGCAGGCCTCGGCGCCGACGATCAGGGTCTTCAGCGCGGGCAGGGTGCCGGGGGTGTCGGCCGGCAGGGTGGCCAGGGCGGCGGGCGGCAGCAGGGTGTGGGTGATGCCCTCCGCCCGCAGCAGCCCGGCCAGTCGGTCCCCGAGCAGGGGGCCCGGCTCGGGCACCACCAGGCGGGCGCCGTGCGGCAGGGCCAGGCACAGTTCGAGCACCGAGGCGTCGAAGCTGGGGGTGGCGAAGGCCAGCACCCGGTCCCCGGGGGCGATCCGGTAGTGCTCGGCCTCGGCGGCGGCGAAGGCGGCGAGGCCGCGGTGGGTGACGACGACGCCCTTGGGGGTGCCGGTGGAGCCGGAGGTGAAGATGACGTAGGCCGGGTCGTCCGGGTCGAGGGGGCGGGTCCGGTCGGCGTCGGTCGGGCGGTGGTCCGGGGCACCGTCCGAGGCGGCCAGGAGTTCGGCGACGTCCTTGGCGTCCAGGGTCAGGGCGGGCGCCGCGTCGCGCAGCATCGCCTCGATCCGCTCCTCGGGGTAGTGGGGGTCGACGGGCAGGAAGGCGGCGCCGGTCTTCGCCACGGCCAGCTCGGCGAGCACGGTGTCCGCCGAGCGGGGCAGCAGCAGGGCGACGATCTCCCCGGGGCCGGCGCCGCGCGCGATCAGCCGGTGGGCGAGGCGGTCGGCGTGGGCCTCGGCCTCGGCGTAGGTCAGTTCCCGGCCGGCGGCGCTGAGGGCGACGGCCCGCGGCCACCGGTCCGCGGCGGCCTCGACCAGGGCGGGCAGGGTCGTCGGGGGCACCGGGGCGAGCGCCGGGCGGGCCGGGCCGTACAGCAGTCGCTCGCGTTCGCCGGGCGGCAGCAGGTCCAGCTCGTCCAGCGGGGTGGTGCCGTCCGAGGCGGCCAGCGCGGACAGGGTGTGCAGCAGCTGGTCGGCGAGCCGGCCGGCGGTCTGCCGGTCGAGGTGGCGGGGGTCGTGGCCGAGTTCCACGGCGAGCCGCTCGCCGGGCGAGACGACCACGGTGAGCGGGTAGTTGGTGGCCTCCCGGGCGTCGAGTTCGCGCACCAGCAGGCCGTACGCGCCGGCCGTGGCGTCGCCGACCGGGTAGTTCTCGAAGACCACCAGGCTGTCGAACAGCTCGGTGCCCGGCGGGACCTGGCTCAGCCCGTGCATCCGCGCCAGCGGCAGGTGGTCGTGGCGGCGGTCCTCGGCCTGGTCCTCCTGGAGGGCGCGCAGCCACTCGGCGCACGGCTGCCGGCCGTCGACGGCGACCCGGGCCGGCAGGGTGGTGATGAACAGGCCGACGATGCCGTCGGAGCCGGGCAGGTCGGTGGGCCGGCCGGAGACGGTGGTGCCGAAGCAGACCCGCCGTTCGCCGCTCCAGCGCGACAGCAGCAGCGCCCAGGCGCCCTGGACCACGGTGTTGAGGGTCAGCCGGTGGCGGCGGGCGAACTCCTGGAGCCGCTCGGTGCTCGCCTCGTCCAGCCGGTGCGAGAGCCAGTCCCCGGAGCGGGCGGTGTCGCCCTGGGCGGGCCGGCGGTCGTAGGGCAGCGCGGTGGGGGCGGTGAGGTCGGCGAGCACGCCGCGCCAGTGCTCGGCGGCGGCGGCGGTGTCGCGGGCGGCCAGCCAGCCGACGTAGTCGGCGAAGGGCCGGCGCTCGGGCAGGGCGGGCCGCTCGCCGCGGGCGAGGGCGGCGTGGGCGGCCAGCACGTCCGCGAGGACGTGGAAGACGCTCCAGCCGTCGAGCAGCACGTGGTGGAACTCCCACACCACCCGGACGGCGTCGGGGCCGAGCCGGATCAGGTCGAGCCGCAGCAGCGGGGCGCGGTCCAGGGCGAGCGGCCGGCTCCGGCGGTCGGCGAGCAGCTCCTCCAGCCGGTCGCGCCGTTCGGCCGGGCTCAGGGCGCTCCAGTCGTGTTCGGTGACCGGCAGCGTGGCCTCACGGTGGACCAGCTGGAGCGGTACGGGGACGTCGCGCAGCACCACGGAGGTGCGCAGCACCGGGGTGCGGTCGACGACGTGCTGCCAGGCGGCGGCGAGCAGGCCCGGGTCGCGGGCGCCGTCCAGGACGAAGGTGATCTGCTCGACGTACAGGCCGTGTTCGGCCTCGTCCAGGCCGTGCACCACCATGCCGGTCTGGGTGGGGGTGAGCGGCTGGATCTGCGTCACCTCCCGTCCGGTGCCGGCCAGCCGGTCGACGGCGGCCTGGTCGAGGCCGGCCAGCGGGAAGTCGGAGGGGGTGCGGCCGCCGGCGCCGGGTTCGGCGCAGTGGCGGACGATCTCCCGCAGCTCGTCCAGGAGTTCGGCGGCCAGCCTGGCGACCGTCCCGCCGTGGTGCACCGCGCGGGAGTAGGACCAGGTGAAGGAGAGCCGGCCCTCGGCGACCTGCCCGAGCACGTCCAGCAGGTGGGGGCGGCGGGCCGTGCGGTCCATGCCGCCGGTGAGCGGGCCGGCCGGGGCGTGCAGCAGGCCGCCGGGGGTGGCGGTCCAGTCCTGCCGGCCCAGGTAGTTGAAGCCGATCTGCGGCAGGGCCAGGCCCGGCACGGGCCGCAGGTGGCGCAGGGCGCCGTGGCCGAGGCCGCCGCCCGGGACGGCGCGCAGGCTCTCCTTGACGGCCTTCAGGGCGGTGCCGGTGTCGGCGCCCGGGGGCACGTCCAGGGCGACGGGGTACATCGTGGTGAACCAGCCGACGGTGCGGGACAGGTCGACGCCGTCGAGGAGTTCCTCGCGGCCGTGGCCCTCCAGGGTGACCGGCACCCGGCTGCGGCCGGTCCAGCGGGCCAGTACCCGGCCGAGGGCGCAGAGCAGGACGTCGTTGACCCGGGTGCGGTAGGCGTCGGGGACGTCCTGGAGCAGTCGGCGGGTGTCCTCGGTGCCCAGGGCGAAGGTCAGCGACTCCTCGGTGTCGGCCGTGTTGGCGCCGTCCAGGTCGGTGGGCAGGTCGGTGGGCAGGGTGCCGTCCGGGCCGGTGGGCAGGGTGTCGTCCGGGCCGGTGGGCGGGGTGCCGTCCACCAGGCCCTGCCAGTACGGGAGTTCCGGGTCGAAGCCGCCGGCCGCGGTGTGCGCGGCGAGCCGCTCGGCCCAGGCCCGGAAGGAGGTGGTCTTGGCGCCGAGGTCGGGCCGCTCGCCGGCGGCCAGGGCGCGGTGGGCGCGCTCCAGGTCCTCCAGCAGGATCCGCCAGGACACCGCGTCGACGACCAGGTGGTGCGCGGCCAGCAGCAGCACCGGGCGGGGGTCGCCGGCGAAGCGGCAGAGCGCGGCCCGCAGCAGCGGTCCGGCGGCGAGGTCGAAGCCGTCGGCCAGGCACTCGCCGAGCTCCCGCAGGACGGCCTCCCGCTGCTCGCCCTCGGCCGCCTCGTGGACGCGCAGGTCGGGGGCCTGCCCGGGGGCGGTGCCGTGCTGGCGCCACCGGCCGTCGGCGAGCGGTTCGTAGCGCAGCCGCAGGGCGTCGTGGTGGTCCAGGACGGCGGCCAGGGCGGCGCGCAGGGTGGGCTCGTCGGTGTCGGGGGCGAGGGTGAAGGAGACGGACTGGGTGAGCCGGGCCGGGTCGCCGTCGAGGGTGTCCAGCAGCCAGTGCTGGACGGGGGTGAGCGGGGCGTCGCCGGTGACGGCGCCCTGGTCGGCGGCCGCCTCGGGGCGTGGCGACCGTTCGGCGGCGCGGGCGAGTTCGGCCAGGGTCTGGTGGGCGAACAGGTGGCGGGGGGTCAGCGCGAGGCCGGCCCGGCGGGCCGCCGAGACGATCTGGATGCCGAGGATGGAGTCCCCGCCGAGGGCGAAGTAGTTGTCGTCGGCGCTCACTTCGGGCACGCCGAGGACCTCGCGCCAGATCGCCGCGAGGGTCCGCTCGGTGTCGGTGCCCGGCTGCCGGTCGCTCCCGGTGCCCTGGGCCGCGGGGACGGGGACGGGCAGGGCGCGCCGGTCCAGCTTGCCGGTGGCGCCGAGCGGCAGCCGCTCCAGCGGCACCACCAGGGCGGGCACCAGGTGGTCGGGCAGGGTGCGGCCGAGGAAGTCCCGCCACTGGGCCGGGTCGGGCAGGGCGCCGTCGCGCGGCACGGCGTAGCCGACCAGCCGCTTGTGGCCGTCCTGGTCGACCACCCGGGCGGCCGCGGCCGCCACCCGCGGGTGGCGGGCCAGCGCGGCCTCGACCTCGCCGAGTTCGATCCGGAAGCCACGCACCTTGACCTGGTCGTCGGCGCGGCCGAGGTAGTCGAGTTCGCCGTCGGCGCTCCAGCGCACCCGGTCGCCGGTGCGGTACATCCGGCTGCCGGGCGGGCCGTACGGGTCGGGCAGGAAGCGCCCGGCGGTCAGCCCGGGGCGGCGCAGGTAGCCGCGCGCCACGCCGGTGCCGGCCAGGTACAGCTCCCCGGGCGCACCGACGGGCACCGGGCGCAGCCGCTCGTCCAGGACGTAGGCGCGGGCGCCGCCGACGGGCCGGCCGATCGGCGGGTCGCGGTCCGGGTCGGTGGGGTCGCAGGTGTGGGCGGTGGCGTAGACGGTGGCCTCGGTGGGGCCGTAGATGTTGAGCACCCGGCAGCCGGGGACGGCCTCGCGGACCTGGCGCACGGTGCGGGCGGGCAGTCCCTCGCCGGCCAGCACCACGGTGTCCGCGGCGAGCCGGACGGCGCCGTCGGCGAGCAGTCCGCCGAGGGCGGAGGGCACCGCGCTCAGCAGCCCGGCTCGCAGCGGGCCCGGCCGCTCGGCCAGGGCCAGCAGGTCGCGCAGGAGTTCCACGCAGCCGCCGGAGAGCAGCGGCGCGAAGATCTCGAACACCGAGACGTCGAAGTTGAGCGAGGTGGCGGCGAGCACGTGCTCCACGCCGTGGCCGGCGAACTCGGCGGCCGCCCAGTCGGTCAGGGCGAGCACCGAGGCGTGGGCGACCACCACGCCCTTGGGGCGGCCGGTGGATCCGGAGGTGTGGATGACGTACGCGGGGTGCTCCGGGAGCAGGGCGCCGTGCCGCTCCTCCTCGCGCACGGCCTCGGCGGGGGCGGCGGCGAGCCGTTCCCGGCCGGCCGGGTCGTCCAGGACGATCCGGGTGTACGGGCCGTCCGGCAGCCGCCGCCCGGCGTCGGCGCCGGTGACCACGGCGTCGGGCCGGACGTCCTCGAAGAGGTAGGCGATCCGCTCGGCCGGGTACCCGGGGTCGACGGGCAGGTACGCGGCGCCGCTCTTGAGCACCGCGACCAGCGCCACGGCCAGTTCGACGGTGCGGGGCAGGGCGAGCGCGACGAAGCGCTCGGGGCCGGCCCCGGCCCCGATCAGCAGCCGGGCCAGCCGGTTGGAGCGTTCGTCCAGCTCCCGGTAGGTCAGCAGCTCGTCGCCGGAGCGGACGGCCGGCGCGTCGGGGGTGCGGGCGGCCTGCCGGGCGAAGGCCTGCGGCACGGTCCGCCGGGGCGCCTCGCGCACCGGGCCGGCGAGGCGTTCCAACAGGGCGCGCCCCTCGGCCGGGTCCAGCAGCGGCAGTTCACCGGCCGCCCGGTCGAGGCCGGCGGCCATCCCGGCGAGCAGGGTGCGCAGGCTCGCGCCGAGCCGTTCGACGGTGGCGGCGTCGAAGGCGGCCGGGTCGTGGTCCAGGCTGACCTCGATGTCCGCGCCGGGCGCCACCACCACGCTGAGCGGGTAGCTGGTCGGCTCCAGCACGTGCTCGGTCTCCACGCCGAGGCCGTGCCTGGTCAGCGACTCGGCGTCGAAGGGGTAGTTCTCGAAGACCACGATGCTGTCGAACAGGGCGGTGCCGCCGGGCAGTTCGCTCCAGCCCTGGAGCTGGGCCAGCGAGACGGCGTCGTGCCGGCGGGCCTCGGACTGCTGGTCCTGTACCTCCCGCAGCCAGTCCAGCAGCGGGCGGGCGGCGTCGATCCGCACCCGGGTCGGCAGGGCGTTGATGAACAGCCCCACCATCGAGGTGACGCCGGGGAGTTCGGCGGGCCGGCCGGAGACGATGGTGCCGAAGACCACGTCCTGCCCGCCGCCGTAGCGGTGCAGCAGCAGCGCCCAGGCGCCCTGGAGCACGGTGTTGACGGTCAGCCCGGCCTGCCGGGCGGTGTCGCGCAGCCGGTCGGACAGCTCCGGGCCGAGCGCGACCCGCACCGAGGCCGAGGAGGAGGCGCGGTGGGCGCCGGCCGGGCGGCGGTCCCGGGGCAGTTCGGTGGGGGCGGGGAAGCCGGCCAGGGTGTCGCGCCAGTACCGCTCGACCTGCGCCCGGTCCTGGCCGGCCAGCCAGCGCAGGTAGTCGGCGTAGGGCGCGCGCTCCACCGGGGCGGGGGCGCGGCCTGCGGTGAGGGCGGCGTAGCGCTCGCAGACCTCGTCGAAGACCTGGGCGGCGCTCCAGCCGTCGAGCAGCACGTGGTGGAAGGTCCACACCACCCGCACCCGGGTCGGGGTCAGCCGGATCAGGGTCAGCCGCAGCAGCGGCGCGGCGCCGAGGTCGAGCCCGGCCGCGCGGTCCTCGGCGAGCAGCCGGGCGGTGTCCCGCTCGACCTGCCCGGCGGGGCGCCCGCTCCAGTCGTGGTGGGTCACCGGGACGGCGGCGCGGCGGTGGACGACCTGGAGCGGTTCGGCGCCGTCCTGCCAGCTGAGCCGGGTGCGCAGGATGGCGTTGGCGTCGGCGGTCTGCTGCCAGGCCTCGGCCAGCGTGTGCGGGTCGGTGACCCCGGACAGCACCAGCTGCACCTGGTTGACGTAGGTGTCGCCGTCCGGGTCGAGCAGGCTGTGGAAGAGCATCCCGGCCTGCATCGGCGTCAGCGGGTGGACGTCGGCGACGGATCGGCCGTCCCCGGCGATCCGGTCCACCGCCGCCTGGTCGAGCCGGGCGAGCGGGAAGTCGGACGGGGTGCGGCCGCCGGCGCCGGGCTCGGCGCAGTGGGCGACGATCTCCTCGAGCGCGCCCAGCATGGCCCGCGCCAGCCCGTCGACGGTGCTCGGGTGGTGCCGGCCGGCGCTGAAGTACCAGCCGATCTCCAGCCGGCCGTCCTCGACCCGGGCGACGACGTCCAGCAGGTGGGGGCGCTCGGTGCCGGGGGCCTCCGTGCCGCCGAGGCCGCCGGGGACGGCGCGGACCAGGGCGGCGCCGTCGGCGGACCAGTCGAAGCGGCCCAGGTAGTTGAAGCTGATGCCGGGGGCGGGCGCGTCGGCGAGCGCCTCGTCCCGGGCGAGGTGGCGCAGCGCGCCGTGGCCGAGGCCGCGGTCGGGCACGGCCCGCAGCTGTTCCTTGACGGCCTTGAGCGCCGTGCCCCAGTCGCCCGCGGGGACGTCCAGGGCGACGGGGAAGAGCGAGGTGAACCAGCCGACCGTACGGGACAGGTCGAGGCCGTCGAACAGGCCGTCCTCGCGGCCGTGGCCCTCCAGGCCGACGGCGACGGTGCCGCGTCCGGTCCAGTCGGCGAGCACCCGGCCGAGCGCGGTGAGCAGGACGTCGTCGATCCGGGTGCGGTAGACGGCGGGGACGTGGCGCAGCAGGGCGTCGGTGCGTTCGCGGTCCAGCCGGACGGTCACCTCGCGCAGGTCGGCGGCGGTGTTGCCGCCCTCGCCGTCCACCGGCAGCGGCTCGGCACAGGCCCGGGCGGCGGCCGCCCAGTGGGCGCGCTGCGCGGCGAAGCCGCCGGCCGCGGTGTGCTCGGCCAGCCGGCGGGCCCACTCCCGCACGGAGCTGGTGCGGGCGGGCAGCCGCAGCGGGCGGCCCTCGACGGCCTGCCGGTAGGCGGTCTCCAGGTCCTCCAGCAGGATCCGCCAGGAGACGCCGTCGACGGCCAGGTGGTGGACGGCCAGCTGCAGCCGGTCGGGCCGGGTGCCGTCGCCGGCCCCCGAGGTGCCGCGCAGCAGACGGGCGGTGAGCAGCGGGCCGCCGTCCAGCCGGAAGGAGCGGTCCCCGGCCTCCTCCGCGGCGCCCGGCGCGCACACCTCCAGCAGCTCGGGCGCGGCCTCGTCGGCGGGGGCGCAGTGCTGCCGCCAGGTGCCGTCCCCGGCGCGGGTGAAGCGGGAGCGCAGCGCGTCGTGGTGCGCCCACAGGGCGGCCAGCGCCCGGCGCAGGGCCTGCGGGTCGACGGTGCCGGGGGCCTCCACCACGACGGACTGGTCGAACCGCCCGGCGTGCGGCGGGTTCGGGTCGAGGAACCAGTGCTGGATCGGCGTCAGGCCGACCTCGCCGCTGACGGGTTCGGTGCCGGCCACGGTGACGGCGCTGCCGGCGGCCGCGGCCAGGGCGGCGACGGTGGGGTGCCGGAAGAGGTCGCGCGGGGAGAGCGCGAGTCCGGCGGCGCGGGCCCGGGAGACGACCTGGATGCTCAGGATGGAGTCGCCGCCGAGCAGGAAGAAGTCGTCGTCCAGCCCGACCCGTTCGACGCCGAGCAGCTCGGACCAGATCGCGGCGAGCAGCCGTTCGCGGTCGGTGCCGGGGGCGCGGTGGGGGCGGTCGCCGCCCGCCGACCAGTCGGGGGCGGGGAGCCTGCGGCGGTCCACCTTGCCGTTGGCGGTGAGCGGGAGTTCGGGCAGGGTGACGAAGGCCGCGGGCAGCATGTAGTCGGGCAGGTCGGCGGCCAGGTGGGCGCGCAGGTCGGCGGCGCCGGGCGGCTCGGCGCCCTCGGCGGGCACCAGGTGGGCGGCGAGGCGCTTGCGTCCGGCGTCCTGGTGCAGGGAGACGACGGCCTCGGCGACGGCCGGGTGGGCGGTGAGCCTGGCCTCGATCTCGGCGGGTTCGATCCGGAAGCCGCGGATCTTGATCTGGTCGTCGGCGCGGCCGACGAAGTGCAGTTCGCCGTCCTCGCTCCACCGGGCGGTGTCGCCGGTGCGGTACATCCGGCCGCCGGGCGGGCCGAAGGGGTCGGCGAGGTAGCGGGCGGCGGTCTCGCCGGGGCGGCCCGCGTAGCCCCGGGCGAGGCCTGCCCCGGCGATGTACAGCTCACCGGTGACGCCCGGGGGCTGCGGCTGGAGTGCGCCGTCCAGGACGTACGCCCGGGTGTTGTCCAGCGGGCGGCCGATCGGCAGGACGGCGGGCAGGTCGTCGCCGGCCCGGAAGGCCCGGCGGGTGGCGAAGGTGGTGGTCTCGGTCGGTCCGTAGCCGTCGACGACGGTGAGGCCGGGGCAGGCCGCCAGGACCTTGCGGACGGCGGCGCCGGGCACCGCCTCGCCGCCGGTCCACACCTCGCGGGCGCCGCGCAGGCAGCCCGGGTCCTCCTGGGCGAGCAGCCGGAACAGGCCGGCGGTCAGCCACAGGTGGCGCACGCCCCGCTCGGTGACGGCGTGCCGGACGGCGGCGGCGTCCAGGTCCCGCAACGGGGCGAGGACGGCGGTGCCGCCGCGCAGCAGCGGCACCCAGAGTTCGTAGGTGGCGGCGTCGAAGGCGTGCGGGGAGTGCACCAGCACCCGGTCGTGGCCGGCGAAGGCGCGGTCCAGGGCGAGTGCGGCGACGTCCCGGCGGCGCACCGCGACGCCCTTGGGGGTGCCGGTGGAGCCCGAGGTGAACATCAGGTACTGGACGTTGTCGGGGTGGACGGCCGTCGGAGCCGGAGCCGGGGCCGGGGCCGGCGCCTGCCGGTCGCCGGGCAGGTCCACCCGCAGCACCCGCTCGGCGGGGCGCAGTTCGGCGGCCGAACCCGCCCGGTGGGCGTCGGTGAGCAGCAGGTCGGCGCCGGCCTCGGCCAGCATCCGGTGCAGCCGCTCGCGCGGCGCCCGGCCGTCCAGCGGCACGTACACCCCGCCGGTGCGGACCAGCGCCAGCTGGGCGACGACCAGGTCGACGGAGCGTTCCATCAGCACCCCGACGGGCTGCTCGACCCGGACCCCGTGCGCGGTCAGCCGTGCGGCCAGTTCGGCGGCGCGGGCGTCGAGTTCGCGGTACGTGAGGTGTCGGTCGCCGGCCTCCAGGGCGATCGCGCCGGGAGTGCGGAGCACCTGGGCGGCGAACAGCTCGGCGATGTCGGCGGCGGGCTCCTCGGCGGCGGTGGCGTTCCAGTCGACCAGGACGCGCCGGCGCTCCTGCCCGGTCAGCAGCGGCAGCCGCGCGGGCGGACGGTGGGCGCCCTCGGGCATGCCCGCCAGGACGGCGGTGAGCTGCCCGGCGAGCCGGCGCACCGTGGCTTCGTCGAACAGCCGCGGGTCGTAGCAGAGCCGCAGCGACAGCTCCGGGCCCGGGTAGGCCAGCAGGGCGAGCGGGTAGTTGGTGGTCTCGATGCCGTCCAGGTCGCGCAGCCGCAGGCCGTGGGCGTCGGCCGCGTCCTCGTCGACCGGGTAGTTCTCGAAGACCACCAGGCTGTCGAACAGGGCGGTCTGCTCGGGCAGTTCGGTGCGGGAGCGCATCCGCACGAGCGGGACGAAGCCGTGCCGACGGTCCTCGCTCTGCTCGCGCTGGAGGGTCCGCAACCAGTCGAGCAGGGTGCCGTCGGCGGGCAGCGTGGTGCGGGTCGGCAGGGTGGTGATGAACAGGCCGGTCATCGTCTCGACGCCGGGCAGCTCGGGCGGCCGCCCGGAGGAGGTGGTGCCGTACACCACCTCGGCCCGCCCGGCCTGGCGGCCCAGCAGCACCGCCCAGGCGCCCTGGACGAGCGTGTTGAGGGTCAGCCCGGAGCCGCGCGCGAGGTCCTCCAGGGCCCTGGTCGCGGCGGCGGGCAGGGTGAACGGCACGGCGCGGGTGGACTCCGCGCGGTGGCTGCGCACCGGCTCCCGGTCGTAGGGCAGCGGTGTGGCCTCGGCCAGGCCGGCGAGGCGGGTGCGCCAGTGCCGTTCGGCCTCGGCGTGGTCGCGCTCGGCCAGCCAGGCGAGGTAGTCGCGGTAGGGGCGGCGCTCCGGCACGGTGCCGTACGGGACGTCCGCTCCCGGGCCGGCCGGGGCGGCTCCCGAACGGACCAGGGCGGCGTGCACCGCGAAGACGTCGGAGAGCACCTGGAACAGGCTCCAGCCGTCCAGCACCAGGTGGTGGAAGGACCAGAGCACCCGCACCCGGCCGTCCGAGAGCCGGATCAGCAGCAGCCGCTGCAGCGGGGCCTTCGCCAGGTCGAGGCCGCGGGCCCGGTCGCGGTCCAGCAGTTCCGCCATCCGGGTGCGGCGTTCCTCCTCGGGCAGCTCGCGCCAGTCCAGGTGGGTGACCGGCACGGCCACCCGGCGGTGCACCACCAGCAGCGGCTCGGGCACCTCCTGCCAGCGGACGTGGGCGCGCAGCACCGCGGTGCGGTCGGTGACCCACTGCCAGGCCTCGGCGAGGCGCGCCGGGTCGGGCACCCCGTCGAGGACGAAGTCCAGCTGCTGGAAGTAGGCGCCGCTGTCCTCCTCGGCGAGACCGTGGAAGAGCATGCCGGACTGGGTCGGGGTGAGCGGCAGGACGTCCTCCACCGCGCCCGGGTCGGCGCCGGTGACCAGGTCGACCGCCGCCTGGTCGAGCCGGGCCAGCGGGAAGTCGGACGGGGTGCGCCCGGCGGCACCAGGGCGGGCCGCGTGGCGGGCGAGGTCGGCCAGCTCCGCGGCGAAGCGCCGGGCCAGCGCCTCGACGGTCCCGCCGCGGTGCACGGCGGCGGAGTGGAACCAGGTGAACTCCAGCGCGTCGCCGTCCAGGCGGCCGACCACCTCCAGCGGGTGGGGGCGTTCCACGGCCGGGTCGGCGTCCAGCTCCAGCGGCCGGAAGGTGCCGCGGAACAGCCCGTCCGGGTCGTCCGGCAGGGCGATGCGGCCCAGGTAGTTGAAGCCGATCCGGGCCGGCGGGATCTCGGGCGCGGTGCCGGGGCGGCCGAGGTGGCGCAGCGCCTCGAAGCCGAGGCCGCGCCGGGGGACGGCGCGCAGCTGTTCCTTGACCTGCTTGAGGACGGTGTCCCAGTCGGCTCCGGCGGGGGCGGCCAGGGCGACGGGGTGGCGGGTGGTGAACCAGCCGACCGTACGGCTGAGGTCGAGGTCGGGGAAGAGCTCCTCGCGTCCGTGGCCCTCGACGTCCACCACGACCCGCTCCAGTCCGCTCTCCGCGCACAGCGCCCGGCCGAGCGCGCTCAGCAGCACGTCGTTGGCCTGGGTGCGGTAGGTGTCGGGCAGGGTGCGCAGCAGGGCGGCGGTGTCGGCGGCGCTCAGCCGGACGGTGACGGAGCGTTCGGTGGCGTAGGTGTCAGGGCCGGCGAGCTCCGCCGCGAACGGCTCGGCGCTCTGCGCGGGGACGGCGCGCGCCCAGTAGGCGCTCTCGTCCTCGAAGCCGCCCCCGGCGGCGAAGGCGCTCAGCCGCTCGGACCACTGCCGCAGCGGCGAGGACTTCGCCGGCAGCGCGGCGGTCCCGTCCCGGCCGTCCCGGCGGGCGCGGTAGGCGGTGTCGAGGTCCTCCAGCAGCACCCGCCAGGAGACCCCGTCCACCACCAGGTGGTGCACCGCCAGGTGCAGGACGGGCGGGCGCCCTTCGGCGCGCTCGTGCAGCACGGCGCGCAGCAGCGGCCCGCCGCCGCCCAGGTCGTACGGGCCGAAGTGCGGGGTGTCCCGGTCCGGGCCGGTGTGCCGGGCCAGGGGGATCCGGGCGGCCGGCTCCTGGATCCGCCACCGGACGGCCCCGGTGTCGTCCGGGGCGGTGAAGGCCGAGCGCAGCGCGTCGTGGTGGGCGACCAGGTCGTTCAGGGCGTCCTCCAGCGCCGCCCGGTCGAGGTCGTCGGGCAGCAGCAGGGAGAGCGCCTGGCCGAAGTGGCCGGCCCGGCCGGCGGCGCGGTCGAACCACCAGCGCTGGATCGGGGTCGGTACGGCGTCGCCGGTGGCGGCGACCGGTGCGTGGGCGGCCGGGGCCTGGGCGTCCTCCGCGGCCAGGGCGAGCGCGGCGACGGTCTGGTGGCGGTAGAGGTCCCGGGAGGTCACCGCCAGTCCGGCCTGCCGGGAGCGGGCCACCACCTGGATGCCGAGGATGGAGTCGCCGCCGAGGTCGAAGAAGTTGTCGTCGGCGCCGACCCGCTCCAGCCGCAGCACCTCGGCCCAGATGCCGGCGAGCGCGCGTTCGGCGGGCGTGCGGGGGGCGACGTGGCGGGTGGCGGAGGCGGCCGGTCCGGGGTCGGGCAGCCGGCCGCGGTCGAGGGTGCCGTCGGGGCCCAGCGGCAGGGCGCTCAGCGGCACCACGACGGCGGGGACGAGGTGGTCGGGCAGGGTCAGGGCGAGGGTGCGGCGCACCGCCTCGGGCTCGATCCGGCCGCCGGGGACGGGCACCGCGTAGCCGACCAGCCGCCCGGTGCCCTCGGTGAGGACGGCGGCGGCCTCGGCCACGCCCGGGCAGCGCCGCAGCGCCTCCGCCACCTCCTGCGGGTCGGTCCGCGGGCCGCGGGGCCCGGCCCGGTGCTCGACCCGGCCGAGGTGCTCCAGTTCGCCGTCGGCCGTCCACCGCACCAGCTCCCCGGTGCGGTACAGCCGCTCCCCCGGCGCGCCGTACGGGTCGGCGACGAACCGCTCGGCTCCCTCGCCCGGCTGCTCGGGGAAGTCACCGGAGAGGTACAACTCGCCCGGGACGCCCACGGGTTGGGGGCGCATGCCGCGGTCGAGGACGTACGCCCCGGTCCACCCGGGCAGTGCGGCCGCCAGGGCGCCCGGGAGTTCCACGGGTGCCTTCCGGGCGTCGAGCAGCGCCCGCTGCTCCGCCTCGGGGATCATCGGCAGTTCGGCGAGGGTGCGCTGCGGCCCGTCCGCCATCCCGGCCAGCAGGTGGTGCAGCCGGTCGGCCAGCGCGGTCACGGTCCGCCGGTCGAACAGGTCGGTGTCGTACTCCACCGTCAGCGTGCAGCCGCCGGCCTCGTCGGGGGTGAACTCCAGCACCAGGTCGAAGCGGGCGGCCGGGCGGGGCAGCGGGTGGTCGGTGAAGCGCAGTCCCCCGGTGGGCGCCGGGGTGGTGGGGGTCTGCTGGACGACGACGACCTGGACCAGCGGGGTCCGGCTGGGATCGCGGGGCGGGGCGAGTTCCTCGACCACCCGGTCGAAGGGCACCTCGGCGTGGGCGAAGGCGTCCAGCAGGGTGGTGCGCATGCTCTCCACGAAGCGGTCGACGGTGGCCCGTTCGTCCACGTCGCCGCGCAGCACCACGGTGTTGACGAAGAAGCCGGTCACCTCCTCCAGCTCCCGCCGCTCCCGCCCGTTGGTGACGGTGCCGAGGGCGACGTCCCGCTGGCCGCAGTGGCGCGAGAGCAGCAGCGCGGACGCCCCGGCGAACAGGGTGAACACGGTGGTGCCGCGGCCCGCGGCGAGGTGGCGCAGCCGCTCGACCAGCCCGGCCGGGAGGTGGTGGCGGTGCGCCGCGCCGTGGCCGGCGCGCTCGGCGGGCCGGGGGCGGTCGGTGGGCAGCCGCAGGGTCGGCAGGCCGGCCAGGGTGCGCTTCCAGTAGGCGAGGTCCGGTGCGTGGTCGGTGCGGCGGTGCTGCTCCCAGTGGGCGTAGTCGGGGTACTGGAGGGCGGGGTCGGGCAGGGTGTCCGGTTCGCCGGCGGCCTCCGCCCGGTGGAGTTCGGCCAGTTCGCGGGTGAGGACGCCCACCGACCAGCCGTCGGTGACGATGTGGTGCTGCGCCAGCAGCAGCAGGTGCTCGTCGGCGGCGAGCCGGATCAGCAGCAGTCGGGTGAGCGGGCCCGTGGTCAGGTCGTAGGGCCGGGCCAGTTCCTCGGCGAGCAGGCGTTCGGCCGTCGCGGCGCGCTCCCCGGCGGGCAGGGCGCCGAGGTCCTCGGTGCGCAGCGGCGGCTCGGCCCGTTCGGCGACCCGTTGGACGAGTCGTCCGTCGACGGTGTCGACGGTGGTGCGCAGCGAGTCGTGCCGGGCGGTGAGCCGCCGCAGGGCCCGGCCGAGGGCGTCCCGGTCGAGGGGGCCGTGCAGTCGCAGGGCCACGCCGGTGTTGTTCGCGGTGCCGCCGGGGGTGAGGTCGTCCAGGAACCAGAGCCGGCGCTGGGCGCTGGACAGCGGCAGCGGCTCGCCGCGCGGGGCGGGCGGGACGGGCTCGTCGGGCGCGGCGGTGGCCGGCTGGTCGAGCAGTGGGGCGAGGGCGGCGACGGTGCGGGCGGTGAAGACGTCCCGCAGGGTGAGGCGGGCGCCGAGCCGTTCGGCGATCCGGGTCAGGGTGCGGGCGGCGAGGACGGAGTCGCCGCCGAGGTCGAAGAAGTCGTCCTCGGCGCCCACCGCGTCGAGGCCGAGGACCTCGGCCCAGATGGCGGCCAGGTCCCGTTCCCGCCCGGTGCGCGGGGCGAGCGGTGCGGCGGCGGTGCGCCGGGCGGGCGCGGGCAGCGCCCGCTGGTCGATCTTGAGCTGTGGGGTGAGCGGGAACGCCGCCAGGACGACGACGGCGGCGGGCACCAGGTGGGCGGGCAGCGCGGCGGCCAGGGCGGTGCGCAGCTCGGCCGGGTCGGGGGCGTGCCCCGGGTCGGCGGGCGTGGCGTAGCCGACCAGCCGGGTGTGGCCGGGCTCGTCCTCGCGGACGATGACGACGGCCTGGTCGACGGCGGGGTGGGCGCGCAGCGCGGCCTCGATCTCGCCGGGCTCGATCCGGAAGCCGCGGACCTTGACCTGCCGGTCGAGCCGGCCGAGGAACTCCAGTTCCCCGTCGGCGTTGCGGCGGGCCCGGTCGCCGGTGCGGTAGAGCCGGGCGCCGGGCGGGCCGAAGGGGTCGGCGACGAAGCGCGCGGCGGTCAGGCCGGGGCGGCCGAGGTAGCCGCGGGCGACGCCCTCGCCGCCGAGGTACAGCTCGCCGTCGGCGCCGTCCGGCTGGGGCCGCATGGCCTCGTCGAGGACGTACACCCGGGCGTGCGGCAGGGCGCCGCCGATGCCGGGGGTGCCGGTGCCGGCGCTGAGCGGTCCGGTCCAGGTGGCGACGATGGTGGCCTCGGTCGGGCCGTAGGAGTTGATCATGCGTCGGCCGGGCGCCCAGCGGTCGACCAGTTCGGCGGGGCAGGCCTCGGCTCCGACGATCAGGGTGCGCAGGTGCCGGCCGGCGCCGGCGGGGACGGTGGCCAGGGCGGCGGGCGGGATCAGGGTGTGGGTGATGCGGTGCTCGTCCAGGACGGCGGCGAGTTCCTCGCCCAGCCAGGGGCCGTCCGGGGGGATCACCAGGGTGGCGCCGGTGAGGACGGAGACGAACAGCTCCAGGACGGAGGCGTCGAAGCTGGGCGAGGAGAACTGGAGCACCCGGTCCCCGGGCCGGACCGCGTAGTTCTCGACGGCGGCGGCGGTGAAGCCGGCGATGCCGCGGTGGGTGACGACCACGCCCTTGGGGGTGCCGGTGGAGCCCGAGGTGTAGATCACGTACGCCGGGTGGTCGGTGCCCGCCACGGCCGGGGCGCCCGGGTCGCCGAGGTCGCCCGTCTCCAGCGTGTCGTGGACCGCGGCCGGGTCGTCCAGCACGATCACGGGGTCGGCGTCGGCGAGCATCAGCGCCCGCCGCTCGGCGGGGTAGGCCGGGTCCACGGGCAGGAAGGCGGCGCCCGCCCGGACGACGGCCAGTTCGGCGGCGACGAGTTCCATGGAGCGCGGGAGGACCAGCGCCACCGTGCGCTCCGGTCCGGCGCCGCGCCGGCGCAGCTCGCGGGCCAGCCTCTCGACGCGTTCCGCGAGGTCCTGGTACGTCCAGGCACGCCGGCCGTCGGTCACCGCGGGTGCGTGGGGCGTGCGGGCCGCCTGGGCGGCGAACAGCGCGTCGAGGGTCCGGGGTGCGACGGCTCCCGGGGCTCCGGCGGTGCCGCCGGCCTGCGGCGGGGCGGACGGGCGCACGGGCTGGGCAGGCCGGTCGGCCATGGCGGAAGGTCCTTCCGATGGGGGCGACGACGAGGGCACCGGGGCAGGCGGTAGCCGCCCCTCGGGCCCGGGGGAACGGTGTGGCGGTGATACGGGAGTGCGGGCGAACGGCGGCGGGCCGGCCGGTTCAGTCGGCGGCGGCCCGGCGGGCCGTGCGGCCGGAGACCTGCACCCGGTCGATCCGGCCGGTGGCCGCGTCCCGGTGGAAGCGTCCGCCGGGCTCGGGGCGGCCGGTGTCCGGGTCGAGCAGGTCGTAGGAGAGGTCGGAGTAGCAGCGCAGCGGGAGCGGCAGGTCGCCGTCCACCGAGAGGGTGGCCGGTCCGCCGCCGGCCGACTCGACCCGGTAGCGGATCGAACCGTTGCGGTAGTCGCCCGCGCACTGGGCCAGGGCCTCGGCCTCGGCGAGCGGGACCGGTCCTGCGGCGCTCACCGGGTCGATCGCCGCGGGCACCCGTATCCCGGACAACTCCGGCAGTTCGGAGGCGAGTTCGCGCCACAGGGCGGTGGCAGCGCCGGCGTTGCCGGTGAAGGCGACCACGACGCCGCTGTCCGGGTCGGCCCGCAGGTGGCAGGAGGTGCCCATGGCGTTGCCGTCGTGGCCGCACCAGAGCCGCCCGTCCTGCCGGTAGAGCGCCGCGCCGGCGCCCCAGCCGTCCGCGAGCGCTCCGGGCCGGGCGCCGGGCTGGGGACGGCGCATCAGCTCGGCGACGTCCGGGGGCAGCGCCTTGGCCCGGCCGACCAGGGCGGCGCCGAGGGCGGCGAGGTCCGCGGCGCTCGCCAGCAGGGCGCCGGCCGGGGCCTCCAGCGGGGCCAGGTTCTGCCGGACCGCCCGGGCCAGGCCGGTCGCGGCGTTGAGCGCGTGCCCGGTGGCGACCGGCCGCCCGGGTGCGGTGGTGTCGACGAACACCGGTACGGCGCCGAAGGGTTCGAGCAGCAGGGCGCGCACCGCCTCGTGCCAGGGCATCCCGGTCACCGTCTCGACCAGGCGCCCGGCGGCGACGTAGCCGGCGTTGGAGTAGGAGAAGTCCGTCCCGGGCCGGAACAGCGCGTCCGAAGCGGTGCACACGGCGGACAGGTAACGGGTCGCGGTGGTGCGGGCGGCGGCGTCGGAGTCCGGCCCGGTGGGCAGTCCGCCGGTGTGGCCGAGCAGGTGACGAATCGTTACTTCAGGCAGCTGTCTCAGCTCGGGAAGGTGCTCGGCCACCGGGTCGTCGAGGTCGAGGTCGCCGTCGTCGGCGAGCAGCATCACCAGGGCGGCGGTGTAGGGCTTGGTGAGCGATCCCACCGGAACGGCGGTGTCCTCGGTGAACGGCTCCCCGGTGCCGGTGTCCGCCACCCCGGTGTGCAGGGCGACGGTCTCCGCGCCGGTGTCCAGCACCAGTTGGGCACCGGGCACCCGGTGGGCGCGCGCGAGCGCGTCGAGCCGCTGCTGCAGCTCGCCGCGCGGGAGGAGCGGCGCCCGTTCTCGGGCGGGCGCCGGGCTGGCGTACGGCATGACGGAAGCTCCCACTGGTTCTCGGCCGCGGGCGCGCCGGGCGCCGCGGTGGAATTGCGGATTGGTGTGCGGCACAGCGGGAATTCCGCGGCCTTCGGTGCCGACTGCTCGATGCGCCCGCTTCAGGACGCGCGGGAACGAGGGGATTCGGCGCACGCCCGGCCCGCGCCGGCCGGCCGCCCCGGGAACGGGAATCCCCGGGCACCCGCCGAACGCGCGCCGTACCGGCCACGCGGAGCCGTTCCGGGGACGCACCGTCGCGCCCGGGGCGGGCGGTGCGAATGCGACCGGAATTCCTCCGCCGGGCGGTGCACGGCGGCCCCGCACAAGGGCGCGCGGTGAACCGCGAACCGGCCGAATACCCCTACCCCGCCGGAACGATCCAACAGAAACCCGTCCCCCGTCGACGGACCGCTCTCCCGGCCCCCACCTGCACAATGGCCGTATCCGGCATGTCCATCCCCCTTATTCGCGATCCGCCCCCGCACCCGCCGCGCGGTACGCGCCGGCGCGGCCGAGGAGTCGCGCAATCCCTGCCGTCCCGAACGTCCGGACGACGAACGCGCAACAGTCTTCACGGCGGCTCAGCCGCTCGCAACCCCTACCGATTGAACGGAAAGCGACTCCATCGGTAATCGGAACCCCAAAATCCCAGGTGCGACTCCCGGCCGTGGCCGGAACGGCCGATGAGGGGCGCACATTCTTTGGCTGAAAATACAAGGTTCAGATCTCACCAGTCACTCGAACAATCATTCGCGGCAATATCCGAGTGATTTCCCGGGCCCCTGTGACGGATGTGCCGGAACGCGACGGAATCAATCGGGTGTGCCGTGAGTGACACCGCCCGGCCCCGGCAGCAGCTCCAGGGCCGCCTCGACGAGCGGGCCGGGAGCCGGGCCGACGTCCAGCACCGCGCCCCGCTCGTCCGGCTGGAGCGGTTCGAGCGCGGCGAGCTGCGAGTCGAGCAGCGATCGCGGCATGAAGTGACCGGTACGCCCGCCGATCCGGTCCGCCAGCAGCTCGCGGCTGCCCGTCAGGTGCAGGAAGAAGGCGTCCGGGCTGGCCTCCCGCAGGGTGTCCCGGTAGCGCCGCTTCAACGCGGAGCAGGTGATCACCCCGCCGCCGCCCGCCGCGTCCCGTTCGCCCAGCCACCGCCCGATCGC
Source organism: Kitasatospora sp. NPDC096204 (assembly GCF_044763205.1). NCBI lineage: Bacteria > Bacillati > Actinomycetota > Actinomycetes > Kitasatosporales > Streptomycetaceae > Kitasatospora > Kitasatospora sp. NPDC096204. Next base: position 209,225 of record NZ_JBIWFT010000006.1, on the reverse strand, counting down.
CCGCAGCCAGGGCCCGCGCCGCGCGTCGTCGAGCGGGATGCCGGCCGCCATCCGGGCGATGGAGTCGGGACGGTGGAAGTCGTCCCCGTCCGCGAAGGGCACCCCGAGCCGCTCCGCGAGCAGCCTGGCCACCGTGGACTTGCCCGTGCCGGCCACCCCCATGACCACGACGCACGGGGTGCGGCGCTCACCACCCGGGGGCATCGGAGCGCCTACCACCACTTCGCGGGCGGCCCCTGCGACCCGGCCGGGTACTCGTCCAGCGGAACCAGGCCCCGCTCCCAGCCGGTCAGTACGGGTTCCAGCACCCGCCAGGCCTCCTCGGCCTCGTCGCCGCGGATGGACAGCGCCGGATCCCCGTTCAGGACGTCCAGCAGCAGCCGGCCGTAGGCGGGCAGGTTCGGCGGCTCCATCCCCGCGGTCAGCAGGATCGGCGCCAGTCCGTGGGCGTGGGCGCCGATGCCGGTCAGCTCCAGGGCCAGCCCCTCCGGCTCCAGCTCGAACCGCAGCACGTTGGGCCGGGCCTCCCCGCTGTGGCCGAACGGCAGGTGCGGCACCGGGCGGAAGTGCACCGCGACCTCCTTGCGGTCCTCGCCCAGGGCCTTGCCGCTGCGCAGCCGGAACGTCGTGCCGGCCCACCGCCAGCTGTCCAGCTCCAGTTCCACCTCGGCGAAGGTCTCGGTGCGGCGCTCCGGGTCGACGCCCTCCTCCGCGACGTAGGCGGGGACGTCACGCTCCCCGATCCGGCCGGGCAGGTAGCGGGCCCGCCGGGTGCGGTGCACCACGTCGTGCTCGGTCAGCGGCCGCACCGAGCGCAGCACGTCCACCTTGCGGTCGCGCAGGTCCCGTTCGCCGAGCGTGATCGGCGGTTCCATCGCCACCAGGCAGAGCAGCTGCAGCAGGTGGTTCTGGACCATGTCCTTGAGCGCCCCGACGTGGTCGTAGTACCCGGCCCGGCCCTCCAGCGCCAGCGTCTCGTCCCAGACGATGTCCACGTGGGAGATGTGGGTGCTGTTCCAGATCGGCTCCAGCACCCGGTTGGCGAGCCGGCTGCCGAGCACGTTCTGGACGGTCGTCATGGCCAGGAAGTGGTCGACCCGGAACACCGCCTGTTCCGGCACCAGATCGGCGAGCAGCCGGTTCAGCTCCTGCGCGCCCGCCAGGTCCTCGCCGAACGGCTTCTCCAGGACGATCCGGCTGCCGGCCGGCAGGCCCGCCGCGTGCAGGGCGGTGACCACGGCCGGGAAGAGCGCCGGCGGGAGCGCGAGGTAGACGGCCACCGGCCCCTGCCCGGCGACCACCGCGGCGACGTCGGCCGGGTCGGTGACGTCGGCCCGCCGGTAGCCCAGGGCGTCGAGCACCGCCTTCCTGGCGTCGGCCGGGAGGTCCCCGCCGTGCCGGTCGAGCCGCTCCTCGGCCCAGGCGCGGTACTGCCCGGTGTCCCAGTCCTCCCGGCTCGCCCCGGTCACCCGCAGCGAGTCGCCGACGTGCCCCGCCGCCCGCAGCGCGGCCAGCGCCGGCAGCAGGAAGCGGGCGCTGAGGTCCCCGGTCGCGCCGAGGATCGCGAGCCGGTCGATCATCCTCGCCCACCGGCCCTCGCCCGGCCGAGGCTGACGCCGCCGGCGATGATCCCGATGTGGCTGAACGCCTGGGGGAAGTTGCCCATGAACTCTCCTGTGGACGGGTTGATCTGCTCGGACATCAGCCCCAGCGGGCTCGCCCGGGAGCACAGCGAGGCGTACAGCTCCTCGGCCTCGTCGATCCGGCCCTGGCCGACCAGGTTGTCGACCAGCCAGAAGCTGCACAGCACGAACGCGCCCTCGTCGCCCGGCAGGCCGTCCGGGGACTCCTCGTGCAGGTAGCGGTAGAGCAGCCCGCCGCCCGCCGACAGCCGCTCGGAGACGGCCGCGACGGTCGCCACCATCCGCGGGTGGTCGACCGGCACCACCTGACGCAGCGGGAGCGCGAGCAGGCTCGCGTCCAGTGCGCCGCCACCGTCCAGGTGGGCGCTGAGGGTCCTGGCGTCCTCGTCCCAGGACTGCTCCAGGATCAGCCGGCGCAGCTCCTCGGCCGAGGCGCGCCAGCGGTCCGTCCGGGCGGGCAGGCCGAGCCGCTCGCCGATCTGCGCGGCCCGGTCCAGGGCCACCTGGCACAGGCCCGCCGAGTACGTGAACACCCGGCCCTCGCTGCGCACTTCCCAGATGCCCTGGTCCGGCTGCCGCCAGGCCTGCACGGCCGTGTCGGCCAGCCCTGCCAGGCCGTCCCACAGCCCGGGCTGGATCTCGCCGCCGGCCCGCAGCCACTGGTCGGCGCAGTCCAGGATCTCGCCGTAGACGTCGTGCTGGCGCTGGTCGGCCGCGCCGTTGCCCCAGCGCACCGGGGCGGAGCGCTGGTAGCCCTCCAGTTCGCCGTCCTCGACCTCGTCCGGCACCGGGCCGCCCCGCAGGTCGTACATGATCCGGGGCCCCCGGCTGGCCTCGAAGGCGTCGAGGACCCAGCCGAGGAAGGCGTCGGCCTCGCCGCGGAAGCCGATCCGGCGCAGCGCGAACACCGCGAACGCGGCGTCGCGGATCCAGCTGTAGCGGTAGTCCCAGTTGCGGATCCCGCCGATCGGCGCGGGCAGCGAGGAGGTGGGCGCCGCGACCAGCGAGCCGTTGGCCCAGTCGTCGCAGAGCTTCAGCGTGATCGCGGCCCGCCTCACCAGGGGCTCCTGGGGGCCGTCGTACGCGAAGTGCCCCATCCAGCGGCGCCAGGCCTCGGCGGTGCCCTTCAGGGTCGCCTCGGCGTCGAAGCGGTGGTGCCGGTGGAAGCGGCCCCAGGAGAGCACCAGGTCCAGGTGTTCGCCGCGGCGCAGCTCGTGGGTGCTGCGCAGGCCGCTCAGCGGGCGGTTGGAGCGCAGGTGGAGCCGCAGGTCCGGGCGCCGGTTCGGCCGGACCTCCAGTCCGCTGAACAGGGCCCGGGCCTGGGCGCCGCCGCGCGGCTCCAGTTCCGCCCGCAGCCGGACGCTTCCGTCCACCACCACGGCCGAGCGCACCAGTTCGCCGCGGTCGGCGGGGGCGTCGTCGGTGAGGTCGGCGCCGGAGCGCACGGTCAGCGCGTCGGTGACGCGCACCAGGCCGGTGGGGCAGCGCAGTTCGGTGGTCAGGACGCCGGTGTCCGGTTCGTAGCGCTGCCTGGCCTCGACCAGCTCCTCCGGGGCGAGGGTGAAGTGCCCGCCCCGGGCGTGGTCCAGCAGGCCGCAGAACAGCGGTTCGGAGTCGAACCGGGGCAGGCACATCCACGGGATGACGCCGTCCAGGCCGACCAGCGCGGCGGTCGCGCCGTTCCCGATCAGGCCGAGGTCCTCCAGCGGCAGGTAGCCCTTGCGCCGGCGGACCGGCCGGAACGGTGGATCGGGGTCGTACATGCCGCCTCGCTTCCGCAGCGCCGGGGGGTTCGATCGCCGCGGACGCACGCCGCGGCGGGCCGTCTAGAAGGTGATCATCACCTTCACGACGTCCTCCAGCTTCCTGTCCGACACCTCGAAGGCCCGTTCCATGTCGTCGAAGGCGAACTCGTGGGTCGTCATGTGCGACGGGTCGAGGCGTCCGCCGGCGAGCACCCGCAGGAGCCGCTCCATCCGCAGCCGGCCGCCCGGACAGAGCCCCGTCGCGATCGTCTTGTCCGCCATGCCGACGCCCCACTCGACGCGCGGGATGCGGACGAACTCGCCCTCGCCGAAGTAGCCGGTGTTGGAGACGGTGCCGCCCGGTTTGGTGACCTTGACGCAGGTCTGGAAGGTCGCGTCCGCGCCGAGCGCCTCGATGGCGGTGTCGACGCCCTGCCCGCCGGTCAGTTCCATGATCCGCTCGACCACGTCCTCCCGGGTGAAGTCCACGATCTCGTCCGCCCCGTACGTCCGCGCGAGCTTCTGCCGGCTGGGCACCGACTCGACCCCGATGACCAGGCCGGCGCCGCGCAGCCTGGCCCCGGCCGTCGCCATCAGGCCGACCGGCCCCTGGGCGACGACGGCGACCGTCCCGCCCACCGGGATGGCGCCGTGCTCGGCGCCCATGAAGCCGGTGGAGAGCATGTCGGCGCAGTAGACCGCGTCCTGGTCCGAGATGGCGTCGGGGATCGCGGCGAGGTTGGCGTCCGCGTCGTTCACGTGGAAGTACTCGGCGAAGACCCCGTCCTTGAGGTTCGCGAACTTGAAGCCGCCGAGCGGCCCGCCGGACTGCGAGGGGTGGCCGTTCTGGGAGGCGAGGTCTCCCCAGTCGGGCGTGATGGCGCCGACCAGCACCCGGTCGCCGGGCCGGAAGTCCTTCACCTCGCTGCCCACCTCGTGCACCACGCCGACCGCCTCGTGCCCGAGGGTCAGGTTCTCCCGGGGGCCGATGCCGCCCTTGACGGTGTGGGAGTCGGAGGTGCAGATGAGCGCCCGGGTCGTGCGCACCACGGCGTCGTTCGGGCCGGGCCGCGGCACGGGCTTCTCCAGGAAGCCGACCCGCCCGATCTCCTTCATCACGAAGGCCTTCACTGGCCCGTCCTTCCTGTTGCCGCACCACCACGGGGCTGTCGCACCACCACGGGGCACGGGGCTGCACGGATCCCGCCCCACCGGGCGGCCGTGACCGGCCGCGCGGCCAACGGCTCCCACGTTCCCGGGGATCGGGCCGCCGCGCGATCCGGCCGCCCCGGCAGCGGTGCATTCCGGTGAAAAAACGCGTGCTCCTGCCCCGGGCGCGGCGGGGGTGGCTGCTACCGTCTGAGCGCGCACGACGGGACGGCGGACGGCGGAGGTTGCGATGGCGGACAGCGGCGCGGAGCGGGCCTTCATCGGGTCGTTCACCTCGACGGGCGGGCGCGGGATCGTCCTGGCCTCGCCGGATCCCGAGACCGGCGCCCTCACCGCCACCGGTGTCGTCGACGCCGTCGACCCGTCCTACCTCGCGCTCGGGCGGGCCGCGGACGGCGGCCCGGTGCTCTACGCCGTCTCGGAGACCGCGCCGGGCGCCGTCACCGCCTACGACATCGCCGGTCCGGTGCCCCGGCCGCTCGGCGACCCCGTACCGGTGGACGGGGACGAACCGACCCACCTGAGCGTCAGCCGGGGCCACCTGCTGACCGCCAACTACGGCTCCGGCAGCGTCAGCGTGCTGCCGCTCGCCGCCGACGGCACCCCGCGGCCCCCGAGCGGCGTACTGCGCCACCGGGGCAGCGGCCCGCACCCGGACCGCCAACGGGGCCCGCACGCCCACCAGGTGCTCCCCGACCCGTCGGGGCGCTGGGTGCTCGGCGTCGACCTCGGCACCGACTCGGTGCGGATCTGCGCCCTGGACCCGGCCACGGGCGGGCTGGCCCCGCACGGGGAGACCGCGCTGCCGCCCGGCACCGGGCCGCGCCACCTGGCCTTCCACCCCTCGGGCCGGCACGCGTACGTGCTCGGCGAGCTGCGCCCCGTCGTGACGCTCTGCCGCTGGGACGCCGAGGCCGGGACGCTCGAACCGGTCGCGGAGGTCCCGCTGTTCCCCGACGGCGTCGAGGGCCCGGTCTCCCCCTCGGCCCCGGTGGTCTCCCCCGACGGCCGGTTCCTGTGGGCGGCGGAGCGCGGCACCGACACCATCGTGGTGCTCGCCCTCGACGGGACGGGCGAGCGGGCCCGGGTGCTCACCTCGGTGCCCTGCGGGGGCCGCCGGCCGCGCGACCTGGTGCTGGGCCCCACGGGCACCCGGCTGTACGCGGCGAACGAGCACTCCGGCGACGTCACCTGGTTCGACGTGGACGGCGTGACGGGCGTCCCGCGCCGGGTGGGCTCACTGGCCGTCCCGTCGGCGTCCACGGTGCTCTTCGTCTGAGGCCTCCTCGCCCGAGGACGGCCCCCGGGCCGGTGGGCCGCTCACCGCTCCTCGTCGCGGACCACCACGACCGGGACGGTGGCGTGCCGGGTGCAGTGCTGGGCCACCGAGCCCAGCAGCATGCCCTTGAAGCCGCCGAGGCCGCGGCTGCCGACCACCAGCAGGTCCGCTCCCCGGGCCGCCTCGACCAGCGATCCCGCCGGGGAGCCGTAGCGCGCCTCGGTGCGCACCTCGACCGGCGGGTCCTCCCCCACGGCCTGTCGGACGGCCCGGTCGGCCTCCTGGCGCGCCCGGCCCTCCAGTTCCCGCTCGTCGGTGGCCGCCGGGGGGAACCAGCCGCGCGCGCCGTGGTACGTCGGGTACTCCCAGGCGATCACCGCCACCACCGCGCCGCCGGTGAGTTCCGCCTGGCGCACGGCCCAGCGCAGCGCCCGCTCGGACGACTCCGAGCCGTCCACCCCGACCACGATGCGGCCCTTCTCCTCAGGCTGGTCGGCCATGACTCCTCCTCGACTCGACGGCGGCGGAGGATCGCACCGGTCGGTGGTCCGCCGTCACCGGGCTCCGGGTCCAGCCTGGTACCGACCACCCCGGGGTGCGCGGTCCGGCTGGTCCGGGCGGGTGCGTGGAGCCGCGGGCCGGGAGCGCGCGGGCCCCGGGTCGCCAGTGCGACCCGGGGCCCTGATGCCGTACGGGATCAGCCGTCGTTCTCCGGCGACGGCAGGTAGGCGCCGGGCACGTCCTCCGGCGCGAGGACCGCGTCCTCGCCCGGGTACGGCGTGGTCCAGTTGTGCGTCTGGTACCAGACCAGGTGCTCCATCTGCGCCGGGTTGGCGTGGTCCGGCACCGCGTTCGGGCCGGTCAGCCGCTGCTGCGACTTCCAGGCGTCCCACCGGGCCGCGACGGCCTGCTCCGCCGCCGGCGGCGCGGTCGTGGCCGGCGCGGCCGCCGCCCGAAGGTCCTGCTGCCCGGGCACATCGAGGCCGCAGGAGGGCGGGGTCTTCAGGCCGTCGGTCAGCGCCGTCCGGTTGGGCACCGCGTCGAACGGGGTGTAGTCCGGCCGGTCGGTGAAGGCCGTGGTCATCGGGGTGGCCGCGCTGTCCTTCTGGTTCATCGGGTGGATCCCGAGGATCTGCTCGATGGTGCGGACCATCGTGATCTGCGAGTAGTAGCGGCTGTCCACGGCCCCGTGCTGCGCCCAGGGGCTGATGATCTGGATCGGGGCGCGGTGGCCGTCCACGTGGTCGAGGCCGGCCTGGGAGTCGTCCTCGACGACGAAGATCGCCGAGTCCTTCCAGTACTCGCTGTGGCTGATCTCGTCGATGATCCTCCCGGTGGCCAGGTCGTTGTCGGCGACCTGCGCGGCCGGGCTCGCCGGGCCTCCGGTGTGGTCGCTGGAGAGCCACAGCATGTTGAGGTCGGCCGGGCCGTTCTGCTCGAAGTCCTGCTTCCAGATCTGGTAGCGGTAGAGGTCCGGCACGTCGGTGTCGAACTTCGGGAAGCCGGGCACCGAGACGCTGTTGAGCGAGGGGATCGGCGAGGAGGACCTGAGGGCGTAGGCGCTGCCCTGCCCGGTCTCGTCCATGGTCCTGGCGTCGCAGTACAGGTTCTGCCAGGTGGCGTCGGCGGGCTTGTCCAGGAACTGGTGGAACTCGCCGAAGTCGCGGACGGTCCGGCCCGCGGCCTGCGCGCCCGTCCACAGGAAGCCGGAGCGCTGGTGGCCCAGGGCGTCGTCCTCGGTGTCGTAGCTGCGCTCGTACTCGCCGGCCGAGGACTCGGTGTACTCCGGATTGTCCGCCTGCATCAGCCAGTTGTGGCCCTCGGCGGAGTTGGTGCCGATGTCGTAGGTGTTGTCGTAGAGCCCGAACTGCTCGGCCAGCGCGTGCTGGTCGGGCGTCACCTCGGCGCCGAACTGGGCCAGCTTGGGATCGCCGTTGCCCCGGGTGACGTCGCCGAAGACCTGGTCGTAGGTCCGGTTCTCCTTGACGAGCAGGAAGACGTGCTTGATCGGCGACGGGTCGCCGATCCGCCTGGGCACCGGCTCGGCCTTCGCCTTGTGGCCGTTCGCGAGCTTGACGGCGTTGTCGGTCCAGCCGTTCTGCCGGAACACCCCGGCCGTCCGGGAGCGGATCTCCCTGTCGCTCGGCAGTGTGAAGGAGGTGAGGCTGGAGGTGGTGTCGTGGGTCTTGTGGGCGCCGGTGCCGTTGGGCCGCCGGGCGTCGATGCCACGGGCGTTGGAGACGATCACCTTGGAGCCGACGGTGGCGACCTCCGCCGGGAAGTAGTCCGTGGGCAGCAGGCCGACGTAGCTCACCGGCTCCTGCGCGCCGGCGAAGCGGTAGACGGCCACCGCGTTCGCCCGGCCGAGGGTGACCAGCAGACGGCCGTCCTCGGTGAGCGTCACCGCGGTCGGCTCGTAGCCGACGGAGGCCTCCGGCCACGGCTTGGTGGAGATGGTCTGGACGACCTTGTCGTGTGCGGTGTCGATCACCGACACCTCGTCACTCGCGGTGTCGGCGACGAACAGCACGCCGTTCTTCGCGTACAGCGCGGTCGGGTGCAGGCCGACGGGAATGGAGCCGACGGCCGCGCTCGGGGACGCGAGGTCGATCACGCTGACCGTGCCGGTGGTGGTGGCGGCGGTCGCCGGGTCGGCCGGCACCTGGGTGCCGTACGAGTTGACCGTGGTGTCCTCGGCGGTGGCCGCCCGGCCGCCCTCGTTCGAGACGTACAGCCTGCCGCCGACCAGAGCGACGGCGCGCGGCGCGTTGCCGACCGTCCAGCTCTGCCTGACCGCGCCGCTCGCCGCGTCGATCGCGACCACCCGGTTCTGCCCGTTGACCGCCGCGTACACGGTCGAGCCGTCGGCGGAGAACACCGCGCCGGAGGCCAGCGCGTGCTTGTCGCCGTCGGCCGGGATCGGCACCGCCACCGGCTTGGCCAGCGTGCCGTCGGGCTGCACGGTGAACCGGGTGTAGCCGTCCTGCTGGCCCAGCCACAGCTGCCTGCCGTCCGGCGAGTAGACCGGGGACTCCTGGCCGACCGAGCCGTTGGGGATGCGCAGTTCGTCGGCCTTGTTGGTGCCGACGCGCTGCCGCACCTTGCCGGTCCTCAGGTCCACCACGACCAGGGCCGAGTCGCCGTCGGCGACCGCGGCGGCCAGGTGGCCGCCGTCCGGGCTGACCGCGGAGCCCATGATCTTGCCGTTGTCGATGACCTGCCGGCTGCCGTACGGGGCGAGGTACTGGTCGCTGGAGATCACCAGGCCGTCGGCGGTGGTCTGGCCGACCCGGTCGGTGCCGAACTGCTGGGTGCTCGCGAAAGCGGTGCCGGTGGCCACGGCCACCGCCGTGACGCAGGCCGTGGCGAGTGCGGCCCGGCGGCCCACCCGGCGGCCGAGGAGGACCACGTGCTCGTTCCGGCTGCGTCGACGACGCGTTACCTGCATGGCGTCAGCCCTTCGTTGGGTTCGGTGCGTTCGTTGGGGAAGCGAGCAGTGCGACCTGACCGTCGAACTGCCACAGCGGGTTCGGTGCGTCCCCGGTCGGGGTGTGCACCAGGAAGTAGCCGTTCACTTCCTTCGGGCCGTCGCCGTCGGCCGTCAGCCGGCCGTCCGAGGCCACGTCGAGCTGGTAGACGGCCGTCCCCGGCGCGTCCGTCCCGGGCAGGTGCCAGGTGACCACGCAGCGCCAGTCGTTGCCCGGCCCCTCCGGGTCGACCTGGCCGTCGCCCCGCTGGCAGGCCGCGCCGGCCCGCAGCTCGGCCTCCGTCACGGCGGGGCGGTGCAGCTGTTCGGTCTGCAGCCGGTACAGGTGCGCGAACACGGTGGCGACCTCCTGCTGCACCTTCGCCTGGGAGATCCCCGAGCCGGTCGAGGGGGTGGCCGCCGCGACGGCGCCGGTGGTCAGCGCGAGCAGGCCGGCCAGCGGCAGCACCCCGTAGGAGAGCGTGCGGCGCCCCACCACCCCGTCCTCGCTGCCGGTGGTGAAGTCCCGCCGGACGAAGAGCAGGTAGGCCGCCGCGGTGGCGACCGCGGCCCAGACCAGGCTGACCGCGACGGCGACCAGCAGTTCGTCGAGCCGGCCCGGTTCGGCGAACAGCCCGTTCCAGGAGACGAAGGCGTAGCCGGGCAGGGCGAGGCGCAGGGCGACCGGCAGCGGCAGCACCTGGGCGAGCTGCATCGCGACCGCCGCCAGCGCGGGGACCAGCAGCCCCATCGGCGAGCGGCCCAGCAGGACGGAGCCGAGCAGCCCGAGCGCCGCCAGCGCCAGGGTGGGCGCCAGCGCGCAGGCCCAGGCCAGCAGGACGCTCCCGGCCGCGTCCGACGGCGCCAGCAGGTGCCCGTCCACGCCGACCAGCGGCTCGTCGCCGACCGCGGCGAGACCGCCGACCGCGCCGGAGACCGCCAGCGCGACCACCAGCAGCACGATCACGGTGACGCCGGCCAGGGCCTTCGCCGCGAAGATCCGCCGCGGCGAGCGGACCGTCACCAGCAGGTGCCGCCAGGTCCCGAGCCGGTCCTCGGCGGCGAAGACGTCACCCGCGACCACGGAGGTCAGCAGGGGCAGCGCCCAGGAGCCCGCGAAGCCCAGCACCACCAGTGGCCCGGCCCAGCCGGTGGCGTGCATCCAGCGGCCGAACAGGGTGTCGGAGGGCAGCGTGCCCTGCCGGGCGACGGCGGCGGTGAACAGCGCCGGGGCGGTCAGGCAGGCCAGCATCAGCAGTCTGGTCCGCCACTGCGAGAGCAGCTTGACCAGTTCGAAGCGGTACACCCGGGCCACCGGCACCGGGCGGGCCCCGGGTTCGGCGGCGACGACGGCCGCCGTGCGGCCGACTGCGACTGCGGTCATCGCCCGTCCTCCTGCTGCTCGGTCAGGGCCAGGAACGCCGCCTCCAGGGGCGGCACCACCGGTGCGACCCCGCGCACCCGTACGCCCGCGCGCACCAGCGCGGCCACCAGCTCCTCGACGGCCGGCCCGGACGCGCGCACCACCAGCGCCTCGACCGCGCGTCCCGTCCCGGCTCCGGCCAGGACCCGCACCCCGGCGACGCCGGCGGCCACCCGGCGCGCGGCGGCCGGGTCGGAGGTGAGCAGCCGGTGGTCGAGTTCGCGGTGCTCCGCGGCCAACTCGGCGAGCGGGCCGGAGAAGCGGACCCGCCCGGTCGCCAGGATGGTGACCTCGTCGCAGAGCGCCTCCAGGTCGTCCATCCGGTGGCTGGAGAGCACCACCGTGACGCCGTCGGCGGCGAGCCGCCGCAGCGCCCCGTGCACGTGCTGCTTGCCGGCCGGGTCCAGGCCGTTGGAGGGCTCGTCGAGGACCAGCAGCCGGGGTTCGGTGAGCAGCGCCGCGGCCAGTCCGAGCCGCTGCCGCATGCCCAGCGAGAAGCCCCGCACCCGGTCGTCGGCGACCTCGCTCAGGCCGACCTCGGCCAGCACCGCGTCGATCCGGTCGGCCCGGTCGCTCTGCCCGCGCAGCGTCGCCAGGGCGGCGAGGTTCTTCCGGGCGGTCAGCGAGGGGTAGAGCCCGGGCCCGTCCACGAAGCCGGCCACCCCGTGCGGCGCGGGCAGCGCCCGGCCGACCGGTCTGCCCAGCACCTCCAGCTCGCCGTCGTCGGCGACGGCCAGCCCGAGCAGCAGCCCGAGCAGGGTGGTCTTCCCGGCGCCGTTCGGCCCGGCCAGCCCGTGGATCCGCCCCGGTGTCAGCTCCAGCCCGATGGCGTCGAGCGCGACGACGTCGCCGAAACACTTCGTCAGTCCACGGGCGCGTACGGCAGGTTGGGTTTCCTTCATGGCTCCTTCTCGCAGTTCCCCAGGGAACCTAGGGGGTTGACCTGCCGCCGTCAGGAGCGCCCGGTTGAACACCGCTGGAACAGCAGCGGCCCGCGCTGTGGCGGTCCTGCGATCGCCTCCCGGGGTGCGGCACCTCCGGGCGCACCGAGTGGAAAGGTTCACATGAAAACGGATATCGTTTCGCTGGATCTCCCGCGCCGGACCGGTTGCGGAGCCCGGTGAACATGACAAACATGGGCGGAAGGCGAAGCCTCGAATGCGCACGGACACGGCGGGAGTCGGGATGCGAGTGGACGCCGCCCTGGCCGGCGCCTGGGTGGACCGCTGGGAGCGCCAGCAGGAGCGGTACGCGGTGGAGCGCGAGGAGCGGTTCACCGTCATCACCGACGTCCTGGAACAGACCGTCGGCCGCCGCCGGCGGCCGCTCGTCGCGGACCTCGGCAGCGGCCCCGGCTCACTGTCGGCACGGGTCGCGGCCCGCCTGCCGCACGCCGAGATCCTCGCCGTCGACATCGACCCGCTGCTGCTCGCCCTCGGCCGCGCCCGACACCCCGAGATCGCGCGCTGGGTCGAGACCCTGATCGGCCGGCCCGGCTGGATCGACGAACTCGGCCTCGACCGCCCGCTGGACGCCGTGGTGTCCACCACCGCGCTGCACTACCCGCCGCCGGACGCCCTGCTCGGGATCTACCGCGACCTCGCCGGCGTGCTGCGGCCCGGCGGCGTCCTGGTCAACGGCGACCACCTCATCCCCGAGGACCGGCCGCTCGCCGAACTCGCCCACGCGATCGGCCGCCGCCACGCCCAGCGCAAGGGCACCGGCGCCGCCGAGGACTGGTCCCAGTGGTGGGCCGCGGCCGGGCGGGTCCCCGAGTTCGCCGACCTGCTGACGGCCCGCGAGCGACAGCTGCCCCCGACCGACGGCACCGGCAACGACCTGTCGGCGGCCCGGCACGGCGAACTGCTGCGGGAGGCGGGCTTCCGCCAGGCCGGACCGGTGTGGCAGTACGGCACCAGCTCCGTGCTGGTCGCGCTGCGCTGACCCCTGCTCAGGACCCTGACGGGAAGGGCGGGTTCCGGATCGGCACAGTCTTTGCGATGGCGTGACAGAAAGCGCCCTGTCGATCACCCAGGGAAAGGGTTACCGTTGCCCGAGGTCGCCGACGCCTCCGCGGTGGGAGCCGCGCGCGGGTGTCCGACCGCCCGCGCGCCACACCGACGCGCGGACCACCGGGGGGACGAGGGCCGACACGGGGCAGCCTGTCGGCGGCTGCGGCCCCCGCACGCCGACTTCTCAGGGAGAGCTGGTTTCGCATGCGGCCCTTACCGCTGTATCTCGAACCACGACTGGAGGCCCCGCTCCGATCCCTCCTGCAGGAACGCGACCTCCTGCACACGCTGACCGACGCCCTGGGCTCCCCCCTCAACCTGCTCCTGCCCGAACAGCTCGCGGACAACCTGGCCCGCTTCCAGGCCGTCTACCGCAAGCACCACCTCACCGGCCGGATCCACTTCGCCCACAAGGCGAACCGCTCCAGCGCCCTCGTCCGCCGGCTCGCCGCCACCGACGCCGGACTGGACGTCGCCTCGCTCGCCGAACTCCAGCACGGGCTCGGGGCCGGCTGCGCACCCGACCGGATCATGGCGACCGGGCCGAAGAACCGCGAGTACCTCTGGCTGGCGGCCCGCACCGGCGTCACCGTCCACCTGGACTCCCGCGCCGAACTCGACGAGCTGGCCGACCTGGTGCGCAAGCACGCCCTGCCCCCGGTGCGCGTCATGCCGCGGCTGTCCGGCTTCCGGGCGCCGGGCGTCACCGTGCTCACCCGGCCGAGCCGGTTCGGCACCGACGTCGCCGAACTGGACGAGCTGCTCGACGCGCTGGAACGCCACCGCGACGCCGTCGAGACCACCGGCGTCGCCTACCACCTGGACACCACCGGCATCGCCGAGAAGGCCGTCGCCCTGGAAACCTGCGTCACGGTGATGAACGAGTGCCGCCGCCGCGGCCTGCACCCCCGCACCATCGACATCGGCGGCGGCTTCGGGGTCAACTACCTGGCCGACGCCGCCCAGTGGGAGCGGTACACCACCGAGCTCGCCGACGCCGTCCTGGGCCGGCGGCCCCCGCTCACCTGGCAGGGCCACGGCTACGGGCTGCGCGCCGAGTCCGGCCGGCTGCGCGGCGCCCTCGGCCTCTACCCGGCGCACCGCCCGGTGGCCGCCGAGGCCTACCTGGACGAGCTGCTCTCCCACCCCGCGCCCACCCTCGGACGGCCGCTCGGCACCCTGCTGCTGGAGAACCTGTACGACCTGGCGGTGGAGCCCGGCCGGGCGCTGGCCGACCAGTGCGGGGCGACACTCGCCCGCGTCCTGGAGGTCCGGCACACACCGGCCGGCGCGTGCCTGGTGCGGCTGGAGATGAACGCGCGGGACGTGGGCCTGGAGGAGCACGGGGTGCTGATGGACCCGCTGCTGATCCCCCGCCCCGGCACCCCGACCGCGCCCGGCGGCCCGCCCGAGGAGCCGGTCGGGGTCCACCTGATCGGCAACCTCTGCCTGGAGACCGACCTGATCACCCGCCGGACGGTCTTCCTGCCCCGCCTCCCCGCCCCCGGCGACCTGCTCGCCTTCGCCAACACCGCGGGCTACCTGATGGACTTCGGCGCCGGCGAGGCGCTGCGCCAGCCCGTCGCGCGCAAGGTCGCCGCGTACCGGCAGGACGGCGCCTGGCGGTGGCGACTGGACGAGCAGTACTGGCCCGTCGACGTGGCGGCCGCAGGACCCCGGGGGGACGGAGACGCATGAGGTACGACAGCATCACCGACGCGATCGGCAACACCCCGCTGGTCCGGATCGACCCGGCGGTCACCGGCCTGCGGCACGTCGACCTGTACGCCAAGCTGGAGCTGCTCAACCCGTTCGGCTCGGTCAAGGACCGCGCCGCCTGGAACATGACCCGCGAGGCCCTCCCCGGCGCCGTCGAGCGCGGCGATACCATCGTGGAACTGTCCAGCGGCAACACCGCCAAGGCGCTCGCGCTGATCGCCGGCATGCACGGACTGCCGTTCAGGAGCGTCACCAACCGGATGAAGGTCCCCGAGATCAAGGACCTGCTCCTGCTGCTGGGCGCGGAGATCGAGGAGCTGCCCGGCCGCACCGAGTGCCTCGACCCGACCGACACCGACGACCCGCTCACCCGCATCCACCGGATGCTCTCCGAGACCGGCTCCGGCTACCTCCACACCGACCAGTACTACAGCCGGCTCAACCTCGACGCCCACCTCACCGGCACCGGCCCCGAGATCGTCCGGGACCTCGACGGCCGCGCCCCGGAGCACTTCATCGCCTGCGTCGGCACCGCCGGCTCGTCCACCGGCGTCGCCGCCGTGCTGCGCGCCCACGACCCGAGCGTCGAGGTGGTCGGACTCGTCGCCCACAAGTCCGACTTCATCCCGGGCATCCGCACCATCGACGAGGTGCACGAGGTCGGGCTGTTCGACCCGGCCACCTACGACTCCATCGCCACCGTGACCGCCGACCAGGCCATCGACGGCATGCTCACCCTGGTGCGCCGCTGCGGCCTGCCGGCCGGCCCGACCGGCGGCGGCGCCTTCTTCGGCGCGCTGCGCCACCTGCGCACCGTGGACGCCGAACTGGCGCAGCGGGGGACGGGCGAGCGGCACACCGCCGTCTTCATCGTCTGCGACCGGGTGGAGAGCTACCTGAGCTACATCCGCCGGCGGCGTCCCGAACTGTTCAACCAGCCGGCCCGGCCGAACTCGGTGGGCACGGTGACCCCCGCCGAGCTGGCCGCCGCCCGGGTCGTCGACGTCGACGCCGCGCGGAAGTGGATCGCCGAGGAGCGCCCGCTGGTGGTCGACCTGCGCGGCCCCTTCGCCTACGCGGCGCTGCACATCGAGGGCTCGATCAACATCGTCGACGAGCTGTTCGACGAACTCCTGCACGGCGGCCTGCCGTTCGGCACCCACCAGCCGGTGCTGCTGGCCTGCCCGGTCGGCGAGAAGTCGGCCACGTACGCGGCGCTGCTCACCCGCATGGGACACCGGGACGCGCGCAGCCTGGCCGGCGGCGTCATCGCCTGGCGCGACGCGGGCGCGCCGCTGGTCCGGGACTGAGCGGAGGCGACCATGACCACCCTCAACGAACTCCGCGACTGGCACCGCGGGTTGCGGGCCCAGTTCCCCATCATCACCGGCAACCCCGAGCAGGCGTACCTGGACAGCGCGGCCACCTCGCAGAAGCCCCGGGCGGTGCTCGACACCGTCCAGCGCTACCTGACCACCGGCAACGCCAACGCCGGCCGCGGGACGTACACCTGGGCCAACGCCACCACCGCGCTGGTGGAGCGCACCCGCACCCGGGTCGCCCGCTTCCTGGGCGACCCGGCCCCGCAGCAGCGCTCCGGCGTCCACTTCGTCAGCGGCGCCACCGAGGGGCTGCGCGCGGTGGCCCTGGACTGGCTCCCCCACCACCTGCGGGACGGCGACGAGATCATCGTGCCGTTCGCCGACCACCAGGCGAACGCCCTGCCCTGGCTGGAGGCGCAGCGGCTGCTGGCCCGCCAGGGCGTGCGGATCACGGTGCACGAGCTGCCGTACGACCCGGCCTCGCACGACTACGACCACCACGCGCTGGCCGAACTCGTCACCGGGCGAACGGCGTTCGTCGCCGCCACCCATGTGCACCACGTGTACGGCGGCGACATGAACGTGCACCGCATCCGGGCCGCGGTCGGGCCCGGGGTGCCGATCTGCCTGGACGCCGCGCAGAGCGTCGGCCACCTGCCGGTCGACGTCACCGCGCTGGACGTGGACTTCGTGGTCTTCTCCGGGCACAAGGCGATGGCCCTGCCCGGCACCGGCGCGGTCTGGGCCCGCAACACCCGGGGCCCGGCCTTCGCCCCCGGCGGCTGGAGCGGCACACCCAACACCAGCGGGATCGCCGGCTTGGAGGCCGCCCTGGACTGGCTCGACGCCGCCGGGCCGGACCGCATCCGGCGGTGGAACACCGCCCTGGCCGCCCGGCTCACCGACGGGCTGCGGACCCTGGACCCGTACGAGGTGCTCGGCTGCCAGTCGAGCCTGGCCGCGGACTCCACGGTCCAACAGCGCGAGGGCATCGTCACCTTCCGGCACCGCGGGATCGGCTCCAACGACCTGGGCTTCGTCCTCGCCAGCCATGGCCTGATGGTGCGCTGCGACGGCCACTGCCAGGCGCGGGCCGGCGAGAGCGAGAGCTCGGTGCGGGTGAGCCTGCACGTCTACAACAGCCCGGAGGAGGTCGACCTGCTGCTCTCCGTCCTGCGCTCGCTCTAGGGGTGCGTCCGACGATTCGCGCCGTCACATCCGCTGGAGGTTGCGCACCAGTCCGGTCATCTTCGGTGACGGGGCGACGTTGAGCAACCACCATCCACGAAGGGAAGAGCGACCATGACCATGGAAGACGTCCGCGAGGAGTACCGGGCATGGACCCCCACCCCGCAGCTCCCGACGCTCGCCCCGTCGATCGACCGCAGCGGCCGCGCCGGCGGCGCCCTGGGTGCTTCCCCCGGCGTCGAGGCCGACGCCTTCTGGGACACCGCGTTCAAGGTGCTCAAGACGGTGGCCCCGATCGCCCTGGCGGCGCTCTGACGGGATGCGCCCACGGACACCACGTCCACGCCGTGCCGGCTGCGAGGCCCACACCTCGCAGCCGGCACACCGCTGCTCCGGGGTCAGCGCAGGCCGGCGAAGAGGTCGTTCTCGGGGACGGCCGCGCCGGTGGTGTCCTTGACCCGCACGAAGGTCTCCACGCCCATCAGTTCGGTGAACCGTTCCTTCCCCATCTTCAGGAAGAAGATGTTCTCGCCCTGGCTGGCGTGCGCGGCCAGGGCGTCGAACTTCCGGCCGCCGAACGCGGTGGTGTCCACCCAGGTGGTGATCTCCTCGTCCGGCAGGCCGATCTCCGACATGTCGGGCGTCTCGGCCGCCTCCGCCGGGTCCGGCTCCTCCCAGTCCCCGCCGAACTCCCGCATGACCTCGCCGAAGCGCTGCATCGCCGAGCGCGGCGCCGTCGTCCAGTAGACCTTCGACGCCGGCTCCTCGACCAGCTCCAGCGCCGCCATCGTGATGCGGTGGGCCTGGATGTGGTCGGGGTGGCCGTAGAACCCGTTCTCGTCGTACGTGACGACCACGTCGGGCCGGTACCGCCGCATCAGTTCGGCGAGACGGGCGGCGCCCTCCTCCACCGGCGTGCGCCAGAACGACCCGGGCTCGTCGTTGCTCGCCCAGCCCATCATCCCGGAGTCGGCGTACTCCAGCAGCTCCAGGTGAGTGACCTTCAGCACCTCGCAGCTGGCCTCCAGTTCCTGTCGGCGCATCGCGGCGACGGCCTTCGGGTCGTGCCCGGGCTCGCCCGGCTTGACCCCTCCCGGTCCGTCACCGCAGCGGCCGTCCGTACACGTGACGAGGACCGTGCGGACGCCCTCCGCCGCGTACCGGGCGAGGACACCCCCCGTCCCGGTGGCCTCGTCGTCGGGGTGGGCGTGCACCGCCATCAGCGTCAGGGGCCGGTCAGCCATGAGAATCCATCCTCCGGTGTGAAAAAGTACTCGCCCCAGTCTGCGCCACGGCGAGGGGTGGTCGCTCCCGAAATCCCGCTCACCGGCCGGGAAGCCCGCCGGCCTGCGTCACGGGCAGGCCCGCCTCGATGCGGCTCCGCAGGCGGCCACCGTGGACTCCGGGGGTGTCGAACACGCCCTGGCCGTCGGGGTCGTCGTCGGCGCCGGAGCACAGGACCTCGGGCACCAGCACCGCCTCGGCACCGACCGACGCCGGGTAGCCGGAGGCGAGGTAGGCGGGCGCCAGGACGGGGCCGTGCAGGGTGCCCTCGACCAGATCGGGCTCGAATCCGGCGGACAGCACGGTGACCCGGGCGTGCAGGTCCCCGTGGAGCATGACCAGCTTGTCGGTCATGTTGCCGACGAAGGCCTCCACGTGGACGCTGCCGCGGACCAGCAGCTTGGCGTCCCCCTCCAGGTAGACGGCGGCCGCCCGCAGGTCTCCGAGCACGATCAGCGCGGGACAGCCGTCGTCGAGGTTGAGGACGGCGCCGCTGACGTCGAGGTCGCCGTCCACGACGTAGCCGGTGCCGTACGGCTCGGTGGCGTCGAGGTCGAGGTGCCCGTCGATCGACAGGGCACCGGAGTGGACGTCGTACGACTCCTCGTAGAGGTTCTCGTACGAGGAGACGGGCAGGCCGCGGCGCTCGAAGAGAGCCACGGACTCGTCCCAACTGTGCAACGTGGTAGCGATGTTCATGGGGCGAACTCTGCCACGCGGCACTGTCAGCCGGACGCGGCCCGATCGGGACCCTGCCCCGGGTGCGAGGGCGGCGGGCCCCCTCGCCCGCGCCGGTCAGGACAGGTAGTCCTCCGGCCCGCCGTCGCGCCGGATGTCCAGGGTGACGCAGTGGAACCCGCCGCCGAGCACCCGGGAGTGCCGCAGTCGGTGCGGCAGGACGGTGATCCCGGCGTGCTCCAGCACCTTGATCAGGCCTTCCTGGCCGGACTCGACGATCGCCGTGTCCGGGGAGACCATCAGCAGGTTCATGCTGATCCAGCTCTCGCTGAGCGCGTGCTCGGGGGTGTCGCCGGAGGGCTCGGCCGGCGGGCACCACAGGACGTCCCAGCCCTTCAGCGGCTCCGGGACGGTGTCCGGGCCGATCCGCTCGGGGTTGAGCAGCACCAGCCCCGGCCGCAGCAGCGCGATGGTGCTGTCGATGTGGGTGTAGCCGTAGACGTCGCGCAGCGGGTGCAGCCGCAGGCCGCCGTCGCCGAGCAGACCGAGGGTGGACTCCAGCCACCGCAGGCCGAGTTCGTTGCCGCTGCGGGAGACCTGGTAGAACACGTCCCGGCCGAGTCGCAGCACGTTCGCGGCGTCGAAGACCGGCTCGGCCTCGCCGAGCAGCGGCAGCCCGTCCGCGTCGAACTCGAAGAGTTCGTCGCCCAGTCGCGGCCGGGGAGCGGCCAGCCAGCGCGCACCGCGGCGCAGGTAGTCCTGGAAGAGGCCGCGCAGCCCGAAGACCTCGAAGTAGCGCTGCCGCATCGGGCTCGCCACCTCGATCAGCGTCTCGCCGACCACCAGGGTGAGGTCCCGCGGGCAGTAGGAGTGGAAGCCGCCGTCGGCCTCCCAGAGCGGGGAGGAGAAACCGGCCGCGTGGTCGACCGCCTCGGGCCGGTGGACGGTGACGCCGAGGCCGCGCAGGGTGGCCACCAGCGCGTCCAGGTCCTCCTCGGTCTCCTCCACGACCTGCCGCGGGTAGGGGCCGGCCTCGATCGAGGCGAGGTCGGCGGCACTGGTCTTCGGGAAGCAGGACAGCCAGGAGGACGGCTCGCTCTGCTCGGGCAGCCGGGCGCCGACGGCGGTCCCGACCACGATCTCCCGCAGTGTGCTGAACTCGTCCCAGCTGTGGACCGGACGGGCCGAATCGGACATGGCTCTCCCTTGACACGGGTTTTGGGGAATCGTGGACGACACGGCGCACGTGACGGCTCGCAACCGCACGGCCTCGAACCGCGTCGCTGGACGGATTAATCGCCGGGCCGGCTCCGGCCGACCGCGGCGTACGGGAATTCACCGGCCTGGCAGGCGAATTCGCCTTTCGAAGGGCCGGGATCGACTGTCAAGCTACCCGGACCACCACGGCCGCGCAAGGACCGTGATCGACACCGAAAGGGCCGTCGCGACGCACCTGAGCGCGCCTCGCCCGTTGTTCGACTCCTGTTGTTCCGACGCTGATCAATACCCGTGTCACGCCCCCCGAAGCCGGTCGGCGCGAGGGCCGGCCCGAAGGCCCCGCGGCCGCCCCGGACGAAGCCCTGGACGAAGCCCCGGACGAGCGCCCGGGCGAAGGCCCCGGCCCCGCGCTCACCACCGCGCTCACCACCGCCAGGCCCGGCGGATCCGGTTCCCGCCAGCCAGGGCCAGCAGCGCCCCGCCCGCCGCGGCGACCCCGGCCACCGCCAGGTTCTGCCGCTGCGCCCGGCGCCGGTCGGCGACGGCCGCCCTGACCGAGGCCGCCAGGAAGGCCCGCTCGACCCCGGCCGTGGCCAGCTCCCCGGCCGCCACCCGCCGCATCAGCTGCTCCAACCGGCCGCCCCTGCACAGCAGTTCCGGATCCCGGTCGGAGGCCGCCCAGCCCCGGGCCGCCACCGAGAGCCTGCGCTGCTCCCCCAGCGCCTCACGCCCCTCCGCCAACCAGCCGCGCAGCCTGGGCCAGGCCTGCGGCAGCGCCTGGTGGGACAGCTCGACGGTGTCCCGGTCCACCACCACGAGCCGTGCCCGGACCAGCCGTTCCACCACCTCCGGAACCCCCGGGTCGTCGAACTCGGCCCGCCGGACCGGCTTGCGGGTTCCCTCGTCGCCGCCCGGCACCAGGGCGCCGCCCGACACCGGCCCGCCGCCGGGCTCCAGCCCCTCGGCCGGGCCCGGCACGCCACCGGCGGCCTCCTCGCCGGCACCGACCAACTCCCCGCCGAGCCGAAGGAACACCGACCGCGCTCGCGCCTGGTCGGAGGCGTCCAGTCCGTTGTACAGCGTCTCCGCCGTCCGGGCCAGCGCGCCCTCGAAGCCTCCGGTGGCCTGGAACCCGGCCAGGGTGAGCGCGTTGCCGCTGCGCCGCCGCCAGGTCTCCAGCAGCGCCGCGGACACCAGCGGGAGCGCGCCCGGCTGCTGCGCGGCGGTCGAGATGAGGACGGCCAGCAGGGCGCCCTCGACGGTACAGCCGGACCGTGCCGCCGGCTCGGTGATCGCCCGCCGCAGCTCGTCCGGCGCCGGACGCCCCACCGGCAGCATCCCGTGCCGACCGGCCGCCTCGGCCAGCGCCGGGTGCTCGGCGAGCAACGGCCCGCACTGGTCCGAGCGGAGCACCAGCACCACCCGGCAGCGGGCCGGCGCCGCCGGCGGCAGCCCGTCCGGCGTCTCGCCCGGACCGCCGGTGGCGGTCGCCACCAGCGCGTCCAGGAAGCGCGCCCGCTCGGCGGCGTCCCGGCAGCGGGTGAGCAGTTGCTCGCCCTGGTCCACCACCAGCACCGGGTCCCCGGCCGTCGCTCCCGCCGCGCCGCGCGCCGTGTCCCCGGCTCGCCGCCCGAGCCGGGCGAGGGCCAGCGCGTACGCCTCCATCGGCCGCTCACCGGGGGTCAGCAGCGCCACCGGGGCACCGTCGTCGGCCGGGGGCCGCTGTGCCCCACCCCCGGCCGCCGGTCTCCCGGGATCCGCACCGGCGGCCGGAACCCCGCCGAGCCGGGCCAGTAACCCGGCTCTGACCAGCGAGGACTTGCCCGCTCCCGACGGCCCGGAGACGATCACCAGCCGCCGTTCGGTCAGCAGGGCGATCAGCCGCCCCAGCAGCGCCTCCCGACCGAAGAACCGCTCGGCGTCGACGGCCTCGAACGCGGCCGCGCCCGGGTAGGGGGCCCGTCCGACGTCCTGGGCGCGCCGCCGGGCGGCGGTCTCGGCGGCCAGCTCGGCGGCGAGCAGCTGCCAGCGGTGCTGCCACTCCCGCACGTCCCCGCCGCAGGCCTGCACATAGGCGAGGGTGACCGCCAGACTGGGCAGCCGCCGTCCTCCCGCGGCCACCGAGAGGCTGGCCGCCGAGCAGTGGGCGCGGAGAGCCAGTTGACGGTACGGCAGACCCCCGGCGCGCTCCCTGAGGGCCCGCAGATCACCCGCGAAGCGCAGCAGCGGCCCGTCCCCGGGGTCAAGTGGACTTTCCCGACGCGGCACTACGGCCCCCTTCTCCGTTGAAGCGGTGTCCTGAAAACCTCGCGTGCCACACGTGCCACACGCGCCGCGCGTGCCTCGTGTCCATCCCCCCCGTTGATTCATCATGCACAGGACCGTCGGCGTCAAACAATGGTGCGTGCGGGTCGGTTGTTCCGAGTTGGTGTTCAATGTCCAGCCGCACGGCGCCGAACAAAGCCGGTGGGATAGAACCGGAACCCGCAGCCTTCGCTGACTTCGGAGATATCCATGAAGTTCACGCGGTACTGCCGTTCCCTCCTGTCGACACCCGCGATGGCGGTGGAGCGGTACGCCAAGAGCCATCAGTCCGGGGCCGACATCGCCATGGTCGACCTGGAGGATTCGGTCCCACCCGCCCGAAAGGAGGAGGCCCGTCGGCTCGCCGAGGAGTTCTTCACCCTCCCGTCCACCAAGCTCGCGCGCAGCGCGGTGCGCATCAACACCCTCTCCGGACCGGAGGGTCTGCGCGACCTGATCGCCATCACCCGGTACCGGGTCAAGCCGGACCTGGTGCTGATCCCGATGGCGGAGTCCGCCCGGGACATCGAGATCGCCGCCGGCGCGCTCGCCTCGGACTGCCCGGAGACGGAGTTCCTGGCCGTCGTGGAGACCCCGCTGGGCATCGAGCACGCGCCCGCCATCGCGGCCGCCGGGCACCGGCTGCGCGGACTGGTCTTCGGCTCGGCCGACTACGCCTTCGCGGTCGGCGCCCGGCTCTCCTGGGAGGCCCTGACCCACGCCCGCGGCCGGGTGGTGAACAGCGCCCGCGCCGCCGGGGTGGAGGCGATGGACGCCCCGTTCTTCGAGGTCACCGACCTCGCCGGGCTGCGCCGGGAGGCCGGGCTCGCCCGGGACTTCGGGTTCAGCGGCAAGATCGCCGTCCATCCGCGCCAGCTCGGTCTGATCAACGAGGTGTTCAGCCCGGGCGAGGAGCTGCTGGAACGTGCCCGCCGGGTGGTCGCGGCGGGCCTGGAGAACGGCCGCTCGGTCACCGTGGTGGACGGGGTGATGGTCGGCATGCCGTTCTTCGAGGCCTCGCAGCGGCTGATCGAGCAGTTCGACCCGCCCCGGCCCGAGGTCTCCCCCCACCCCCAGCACCACCCACGACAGCACCCACGGGGCCACGCGCCCACCGACACCCCGAACCACTCGACGGAGAAGTGACGATGACCGAAGAATCCATCCTCGGCCCGCGCCGGTACCGCAACGCCGAGGCCATGCTGGCCAGCGCCGACCCGGTCTGGCAGGCGGCCGCCGCCAACGGCCTGATCGGCATCACGGCGGACTCGGAGTCGAACAACCGGTTGATCGTCCGGGAGACCGGCCACGAGTTCGCCAACATGGTCTCCTGCTCGTACCTGGGCCTGAACAACCACCCCGCGCTGCTGGCCGGCGCGGTGGACGCGCTGACCGAGTCCCGCAGCACCTCGCTGGTCGTCTCCACCACCCGGATCCGGCACAACCTGCTGGTCCGGCTGGAGGAGGAGCTGGGCGAACTGTTCGGCGCCCACATCCTGCCGGGGGCGTCCTGTACCTCGCTCACCGCCGGCATCCTGCCGCTGATCGCCTCCGGTCACCTGGACGGCACCTGTCAGGGCGGCGGCGGGCCACGGGTCATGGTCTTCGACCGCTTCTGCCACTTCTGCATGGCCTACGCGAAGCCGATCTGCGCGGACGAGTCGCTGGTGCTGACCTGTCCGCACAACGACCTGAACTACCTGGAGGACATCTGCCGCAAGTACCCGCGGGTCGCCTACGTGGCCGACGGCGCGTACTCGATGGGCGGCACGGCGGCCCTCGACGGACTGCTCGAACTCCAGGACCGGTACGGGCTGTTCCTCTACATCGACGACTCCCACTCGCTGTCCATCACGGGCGAGCGCGGTGAGGGCTACGTCCGCTCCCGGCTGGAGATGAACCCGCTGACGGTGATCACCGCGAGCCTCGGCAAGGGCTTCGGCACCAGCGGCGGTGTCGCGATGCTCGGCAACCGCGAGCAGTTCGAGTTCCTGCACCGGCACGCCGGCCCGGTCGGCTGGTCGCAGAACATCCCGCTGCCGCTGGTCGGCGCCTCGCTGGCCAGCGCGGCCATCCACCGCTCCCCCGAACTGGCCGACCTCCAGGCCAAGCTGACCCGCAACATCGAGCTCTTCGACGAGCTGCTGCCGACCACCTTCGCGGGCAACGGCCTGCCGGTGCGCCGGGTCGACGTCGGGGACGCCGAGCGCGCGGTCAAGCTGTCCGCCCAGCTCTTCGAGCGCGGCTACTACAGCTCGGCGGTGTTCTTCCCGATCGTGCCCAAGGGCGAGGCCGGGCTGCGGCTGATGATGCGCGCCGACATGGACGAGCGGATGATCCGCGACTTCGCCGGCCACGTCAAGGAACTCACCGCAGACCTCTAGGACCTGGGAGCAGCCGCGATGGACACAACCGAACCCGCCGGCTACCGGCGGATCGGCGAGCGCCGCTACCGCGAGGTGGTCGGGCGCTACTACGAGGAGTTCGAGGTCGGCGAGGTGGTCGAGCACCGCCCCGGGCGGACCGTCACCGAGCTCGACAACGTGCTGATGAGCATGCTGAGCATGAACGACGCCCCGCTGCACATCGACGCCGCCTACAGCGCGCACACCCCGTGGGGGAAGCCGATCGTCTCCAGCCTGGTGACGCTGAGCATCGTCGGCGGGATGACCGCCCGTTCGACGAGCGGGCGCACCATCGCCAACCTGGGCTGGGAGAACATCCGGATGACCCACCCGGTGTTCGCCGGCGACACCCTCTACGCGGAGACCGAGACCCTCGCCAAGCGGCTCTCCAAGAGCCGCGCCGGGCAGGGCATCGTGCGCTGCCGCACCACCGGGACGAAGTCCACCGGCGAGACCGTGGTGGTGTTCGAACGCAGCTTCCTCGTCCCGCTGCGCGGCCACGGCCTGGACGAGGTCGCGGGGTACTGACGCACGAACCGGGGAGGCGGGCCGGTCGGCCCGCCTCCCCGGCACGCCGCTCAGTCCTCGCGGCGGACGTCCACCAGCACCTTGCCGACGGTCTCCCGCGCGGCCATCGCCCGGTGCGCCCCGGCCACCCCGGACAGCGGCACCGTCCGGTCGATCCGCGCCACCAGCCGTCCCTCGGCGGCGAGCCGGAACATGTGGCCGGCGACGTCCTCGAACAGCTTCCGGTCCGTCAGGACGTGCTTGAGCCAGAAGCCCTGGGCCCCCGCCGAGCGCTCGGTCAGCTCGCCCATCGTGAAGCGGTCCTCGACCCCCTCCCGCGCCCCGACCGACACCAGCCGACCGAAGGGGGCCAGCGCGGCCAGCCCGGCGCGCAGCACCGGGCCGCCGACCGAGTCGAGGAACAGGTCCAACCCGCCCGACTCCGCGAGCCGTTCGGCCAGGTCCGGGTCCGCCGGGTCGAGCACGGTGTCGGCCCCCAGCGAGCGCACGAACTCCCGCTTCTGCGGGGTGGAGGCCAGGCCGACCACCCGGCCCGCGCCCAGTTCCCTGGCCAGTTGCACCGCCAGGTGGCCGACCCCGCCCGCGGCCGCGGTCACCGCGACGGCCTCGCCCGGCCGCAGCCGGCCCGCCAGGGTCAGCGCGCCGTAGGCCGTCGCCCCCTGCTCCAGCAGCCCGAGCGCCTGCTCGTCGGCCACGTCGTCCGGCACCTCCACGGTGTGCGCCGCCTCGGGGACGGCCACCTCGGCGTACCCGCCTCCGGTGCGCAGCAGCGCGACGACCCTCCGGCCGTCCTCGCGGCGCCGCCCGACCACGTCGACGCCGAGCACCGCCGGCAGCGGGAAGCGCAGGTACTCGCCGGTGCGGCACTCCAGGTCGGCGTAGTTGAGCCCGGCCAGGGTGACGTCGACCAGCACCCGGCCGGGTCCGGCCTGCGGCTCCGGCACCGTCTCGACGCGGAGTTCCTCCGGCCCGCCGTAGCGGTGGATCACCAGCGCGCGCATCCCGCTCCCGTCCACGGTCACCTCGTCCTTCTCGTCCTTCTCGTCCTTCTCGTCCTTCTCGTTCATCCCGTCGATCTCCTCCGTCGGGTCCGGGGTCCGTTCGGGCCTCATCCGGCGAACAGCGCGAGCAGCGCGGCCTCCAGGGCGCGGACGGCCTCCGGGGTCCCGGCGATCACGCAGTACATCAGCGAGCCGTCGGCGGGCCCGAAGTCGCTGCTGAACAGCACGCCGGTGCCGGCCACCCGGTCGAAGGCCAGCCCGGCCGCGCCGGTGGCCGCCACGGCCTCGGCGAGGGACGGCGCCCGCAGGCCGCCGAGCTCCAGGATGTGGCGCGAGCCGCGGTGCTCCGCGCGCAGCAGGCGGCCGAAGAAGATGTCGAGCAGGTGGCTGGAGCCGGTGAGCCGCGCGTTGGTCTCGTGGAAGTAGATCTCGCCCTCGGGGGTCAGGACGGCGTCCGCGCTGACCGTGCCCCGGTAGCCGATCACCCGCAGCACCTCGCACAGCCGGGCGCCCTGGTCCACGAGTCCGGCCAGCACCTCCGGGGCCGGAGTGACCGGCGGGGTGATCTCCCCGACCACCACCGGCCGCATCAGCATCTCGCCGCAGCCGGCCAGCGACACGGCCGCGTCCTCGATCAGGAACTGGGCGTACAGCGGCACGGAGTCGGCGAAGTAGCGCTCCACCACCACCCGTTGGCCGCGCCCACCGGTCAGCCAGGTCCACCGCTCGGCGACGTACCCGGCGACCGCCGCCCGGTCCGGCAGCGGCACCACCCGCTCGGCACCGACCGCCTCCACCTTCTCGTCCCGGGCGAGGATCTCGTTGCCGAGGCCGCCTCCCTGGTACTCGACCTTCACCATCACGCTGTGCCCGCGCGCCAGCAGCCGCTCGATCGCGGCCTCCACCTCCACGGGCGTGCCCGCCACCAGCCCGGGCGGGATCGGCACCCCGGCGCCGGCGGCCAGCGCCCGGAACCCCGCCTTGCTGTTGACCAGGGCGTTGCCGCCCTGGGCGGCGAAGGACCAGCCGGGCATGGCGTGGGCCACGCCGAGCGCGTCCGCCAGCTCGGCGACCGCGCCGTTCGGCGAGATGGCCAGCACCTCGTCGACGGTGCGCCCGTCCAGGACGCGGCGCAGCTCGGCGCGCAAGCCCGGGTCGGCCAGGCGGTCGGTGGTGAGCACCTGGTCGCCCTGGGCCCCGGGCGGCGGCACCACGAAGGTCAGGGTGTCGGCCCGCACGCCGGTCAGCCCGGTGACGTACGCCAGGAACTCCGGGTCGGGGCCGCAGGGCAGCACCAGGACGTCGCCGTCCTCGGCCCACCAGAGCATCCGCTGTGCCGCGCACCCGGAGAAGAGCCGCTCCCGCGGCGTCATCCCGGTGAGGTCCCCGACCATCTCCTCGGTTCGGCTGTTCGCGATGCAGAGCGTCGTCATCTGGTGGACTCTCCCGGCGTTCGGCGCTGGTGCGGCTCAAGGTCCCGTGTCACACACGGCACGGGTGTGACGTGCGCTACCGGTGTAGCGCACCGGGGTTGTTCTGGTTCGGCCCTCGGTCATTGAACAAAACGCCGAACAACCGGCGGGCCCGCGACCCGCGCGGCGGGACGGACCCGCCCTTGTTCGCCACCGTCCTCGGCTACGGTGTCGCCGTACTCGCCACGGCAGCCGTCGGGCCTCCCGTGCGGCACCCGGCCACCGCCCGCCCGTGACCGGGCCCGGCCGCCACCCCGGACCCGGCCGCGGCTCCATCCGCATCCGCATCCGCAGAGAGGGACACACTCCCATGACCACCACCGTCGCCGCCTACGCCGTACCGGCCTCCAAGGCCCCGCTGGAGCGCACGACCATCGAGCGCCGCGCGGTCGGCGAGCACGACGTGCTGATCGACATCGCCTTCGTCGGCATCTGCCACTCCGACATCCACCAGGCCCGCGAGGGCTGGGGCGAGGCCACCTTCCCCATGGTGCCCGGGCACGAGATCGCCGGCGTCGTCGCCGAGGTCGGCCCCGGCGTCACGAGGTACGCCGTCGGCGACCGGGTCGGCGTCGGCTGCATGGTCGACTCCTGCCGCGTCTGCGACAACTGCCGGGCCGGCCTGGAGCAGTACTGTGCCGACGGCCCGGTGTGGACGTACAACGCCGTCGGCAAGGACGGCCTGCCCACGTACGGCGGCTACGCGAAGAACGTGGTCGTCGACGAGAACTACGTCGTCCGCATCCCCGACGCGCTGCCGCTGGACAGGGCCGCCCCGCTGATGTGCGCGGGCATCACCACCTACTCCCCGCTGCGGCACTGGAACGCCGGCCCCGGCCGGAAGGTCGCCGTCGTCGGCCTCGGCGGGCTCGGCCACATGGGCGTGCAGATCGCCCACGCGCTCGGCGCCGAGGTCACCGTGCTCTCCCAGTCCCTGCGCAAGAAGGACGACGGCCTGCGGCTGGGCGCCGACCACTACCGCGCCACCGGCGACCCGGCGACCTTCCGGGAGCTGGCCGGCACCTTCGACCTCGTCCTCAACACCGTCTCCGCGCCGCTGGACGTCGCCGCCTACTTCTCGCTGCTGCGCACCGACGGCGCCATGGTCAACCTCGGCCTCCCGGAGGAGCCGCTGCAGGTCGACCTCCGGTCGGTGTACGGCAACCGCCGCAGCATGAGCAGCTCGGGCATCGGCGGCATCGCCGAGACCCAGGAGATGCTGGACTTCTGCGCCGAGCACGGTGTGGCGGCCGAGATCGAACTGATCGGCGCCGAGCAGATCAACGACGCCTACGAGCGCGTCCTCACCAGCGACGTCCGCTACCGCTTCGTCATCGACACCGCCACCATCTGACCACGGGCCGGGAGCCGACCGCCCCGGGCTCCGGGCCGGGCGCGGCTCCGGTCGGGGACCGGGGCCGCGCCGGGAACGGTGCACCGGGGCGCGGGACTTCAGTGGGTCTCAGTGGGTCTCAGTGGGTCTCAGCGGATCTCGGCGGGATCTCGACGGGGATCCCAGCGGCCCGTCAGCGGGACGTCAACGGCCCTGGAGCCGCTTGACGTTGTCGCCGAAGCTCCAGCCCTTCGAGCCGTCCCAGTTGATCGACCAGGTCATGAGCCCCTTCAGCGAGCCGCTGAAGGCGTTCCACGACTGGCCGACCAGGCCCGGGTCCATGTAGCCGCCGCCCGCGCCGGGCTGGGCCGGCAGGCCGGGCACCTGCTTGTCGTAGGGCACCTTGACGGTGGTGCCCTGGATCGTCAGGCCGTTGTTCAGGCAGGTGGTCTGCGCGGTGAAGCCCTGGACGGTGCCGGCCTGGTAGGAGTCGCCGGAGCAGCCGTACATGCTGCCGTTGTAGTACTGCATGTTCAGCCACCACAACCGGCCGTTGTCGGCGTACTTCTTGACGATCGGCAGGTAGGCGCCCCAGATCGAGCCGTAGTTGACGCTCCCGCCGGTGACGTACGCGGTCTCGGGGGCCATCGTCAGGCCGAAGCCGGCGGGCATCTGGGCCAGCACGCCGTCGATGATGCGGATCAGGTTGGCCTGGGAGGCGGACAGCGTGTTGATGTCGCCGCTGCCGGACAGGCCGGTCTCGATGTCGATGTCGATGCCGTCGAAGTTGTACTTCTTGAGGATCGGGACGACGGTCGCGACGAACTTGTCGGCGACGGTGCCGGAGCTCAGGTCGATGCCCGCGGCGGCGCCGCCGATCGACATCAGGATCGTCGCCCCGGCCGCCTTGGCCTGGCACATCTCGGCGGGGGTCGAGACCTTGACGTTGGTGTCCATGCCGTCCTGCCACAGCACGGTGCCGTCCGAGAGGATCACCGGGAAGGCGGCGTTGATGACGTTGTAGCCGTGCGCGGCCATCCGGCTGTCCGTGATGGGCACCCAGCCCATGCCGGGGTGGACGCCGTTGGAGGCGCCGTCCCAGTTCTCCCAGTACCCCTGGAGGACCTTGCCCGAGGGCTTGGGCTTCGTGGGGCAGGTGTCGCCCGGCGGGGTGGTGGTGGGCGGCGGCGTGGTCGGCGGGGTGCTGGTGGGAGGCGGCGTGGTCGGCGGGGTGCTGGTCGGCGGCGGGGTCGTCGGCGTGGTGGCGGTCGGCGAGGGGCTGCTGCCGCCGGGGCCGGTGAGCGACACGTCGTCCGCGTAGAACGCGGGCTGCCCGTACCACCCGTGCAGGTAGACGGTCACCGAGGTGGTGTTCGCCCCGGTGGTGAAGCCCACGCTGAGCTGGCCGTACGAGGCGTTGCCCGCCGTCCAGGTGGACGGGTCGCCGCCGCTGCCGGTGGCGCCCAGGTAGACGTAGCTGCCCTGGACGTAGGCGCTCAGCGTGTACTGGGAGTTGGGCTGCACGCTGACGGTCTGGCTGCACTGGGCGGTGTCCTGGCCGGTCGGCGTGGCCTGGAGCGCGGCGGCACCGGAGTGGACCGGGCTGCCGACGGTCGCGGCGGTGCCGCCGGAGCAGGTCCAGCCGGAGAGCCCGTTCTCGAAGCCGGGGTTGGCCACCAGGTTGGGGGTGGCGGCCCCGGCCGTGACGGTGCCGGCCACGGCGAGGCCGGCCCCGATGACGGCGGCGGCGCTCACCCCGGCGAGGGCTCGGTGCAGGACGGTCGACCCGGGCCGGGCGCGGCCGGTCCGGTCCACCCGCGTCGCGCGCTCCACGGCCGCCCGCCGCGGCCGGGGCGTTCCGAGCGGCTCGCTCCCGCCCGACGGGCGCGGCGTGCGTGACCTCCGACGAAACATGCTGTGCTCCCTTTCCGCCGAGCGTCATGGACATGACCGACGCGTGGGGGCGTGACGCCCGGCTCTGGGTGAAGTGGGGGGATGTGCGGAGCAGTGCCGGACCGGATCGTAGGAGGGGCGGCAAGGCACGTCAATAGGTCTGGACCATTTGAGGTCTGGACCAATTTCCCCGGATGCTTCCGGCGGTCACGACAGGGCGCCCGCACCGATCCGTGTCGGTGCGGGCGCCCTGGAGGCCGGCCACCACGGGCCGCGGCTGTGACTCCGTCGACGCGTCAGACGGTCCGCGGGGCGGTCATCAGCGCCGTGATCTCCTCGGCGAGCTGCGGGCCGAGCTCGCCCCAGCCGTCCTTGTAGCCGTAGACCCCGGCCAGGGTGCGGGCCTCGTAGTCGCCGTTGAGGATCTCGATGTCGTCGGCGGTGATCAGCCCGGGGTGGGC
Source organism: Kitasatospora sp. NPDC096204 (assembly GCF_044763205.1). Lineage (NCBI taxonomy): Bacteria > Bacillati > Actinomycetota > Actinomycetes > Kitasatosporales > Streptomycetaceae > Kitasatospora > Kitasatospora sp. NPDC096204. The sequence goes on along the minus strand of NZ_JBIWFT010000006.1, from coordinate 177,681 downwards.
GACGCCGACGGCCGACGAGACCTTCAGCAGCTCCTTGCGCAGGGTGCGCAGGTAGTTGGCGGTCCGGTCGGCCTTGGACGCCGGGTCGATGCCGCGGGCCAGCCACGGGTTCTGGGTGGCGATGCCGGTGGGGCACTTGTCGGTGTGGCACTTCTGCGCCTGGATGCAGCCGATCGACAGCATCGCCTCACGGGCCACGTTGATCATGTCGGCGCCGAGGGCGAAGGCCACCGCGGCGTTCTCGGGCAGCCCGAGCTTGCCCGAGCCGATGAAGGTCAGGTCGTCGGTCAGCCCCAGCTCGGCGAAGGTGCCGTAGACCCGGGAGAAGCCCATCCGGAACGGCAGCGACACCGAGTCGGCGAACGTCCGCGGCGCCGCCCCGGTGCCGCCCTCGCCGCCGTCGATCGTCACGAAGTCGACCCCGCGGTCACCGCGCGCCATCAGGGCGGCCAGCTCCTGCCAGAAGCCCGTCTCCCCCACCGCGCTCTTCACCCCGACCGGCAGGCCGGTCTCGGCGGCGAGCAGCTCGACGAAGTCGAGCATCGAGTCGACGTCGCCGAACGCGGTGTGCCGCGACGGGGAGGCGCAGTCCTCGCCGACCGGGATGCCGCGGATCCCGGCGATCTCCGGGGTCACCTTCGCGCCCGGAAGCATCCCGCCCAGCCCGGGCTTGGCGCCCTGGGAGAGCTTGATCTCTATCGCCTTGACCGGGGCCCCGGCGACCACCTCCTTCAGCTTGTCCAGGTTGAAGCTGCCGTCCTGGTTGCGGCAGCCGAAGTACGCCGTGCCGAGCTGGAGGACGAGGTCGCCGCCGTTGCGGTGGTGCGGGGAGAGGCCGCCCTCGCCGGTGTTGTGCATCGTGCCCGCCAGCGCGGCCCCCTTGTTGAGCGCCGTGATGGCCGCGCCGGAGAGCGAGCCGAAGCTCATCGCGGAGATGTTCACCACGCTCGCCGGACGGAACGCCTTGGCGCGCCCGCGCGGCCCGCCCAGCACCTTGGCCGAGGGCAGCGGGGCCTGCGGGTCGTGGGTGTCGGGCAGCGCGCCGGCGAAGGTGCGCTGCTTCAGGTAGGCGTGGCCCTGGACGTGCTCGACGTCGACCTCGGTCCCGAACCCGAAGTAGTTGTTCTCCTCCTTCGCCGACGCGTAGATCCAGGTGCGCTGGTCACGGCTGAAGGGGCGCTCCTCCTCGTTGGAGGTCACGATGTACTGCCGCAGCTCCGGCCCGATCCGCTCCAGCAGGTACCGGGCGTGCCCGACCACCGGGAAGTTCCGGAGCAGCGCATGCCTCTTCTGGACGAGGTCGCGGGCAGCCAGGACCGCCACCGCTGACGCGGCGACCGCGCCGATCTTCCGGGCTTGCATGGACGTTCCTCCTCGGTGTCGGACGGCGGGCACGCGGGCTCGCGGGCGTCGGCGTCCGTCGAACAGTGCCAAATGATGTTAAGAGGCCCCGTCGAAGGGTCGGCGGTCAGGGGCCGCACCGGGCGGCCCGGACACGCGGACGCTCCCGCCGTCGGGTTCGTGACGGCGGGAGCGGATCCCCGGGGGTGCGCGCCGGGTCAGTGGAAGCCGAGCGCGGAGGGGGTGACGGTCGGACCGTCGGCCCGCCGCGGATTCGCCAGGGCCGCGAGGGTCAGCGCCGCGAGGTCCGCCCCGGCCCGTTCGATCCGCCGCGGCAGGGTGTCGGTGCGGCTGTCGCCCGTACCGCCCCAGTCCTCGGAGGCCGCGAAGACGGCGGTCGGAGCGACGAGCGCGCGCTGGTAGGCGAAGAGCGGACGCAGCGCGTGCTCCAGGGCCAGCGAGTGGCGCGCGGTGCCGCCGGTCGCGCCGATCAGCACCGGCTTGCCCTCCAGGGCGCCGGGGTCGAGCAGGTCGAAGAACGACTTGAACAGTCCGCTGTAGGAGGCGGAGAAGATCGGGGACACGGCGATCAGCGCGTCGGCCGTGCTCACCTGCTCCAGCGCGTCGCCCAGGGACGGCGAGGGGAAGCCGGACAGCAGGTGGTGCGAGATGGGGGTGGCCAGCGGGCGCAACTCGTGGACCAGCACCAGGACTTCACGGCCCGAGCGGGCCAGCTCGGCGGAGGCGGCCTCGGTGAGGCGGTCCGCCAGCAGGCGGGTGGAGGAGGGCAGGCTGAGGCCGCCCGAGACCACGGCCAGCGTGATCGGCGAGGTCGGTTCCATGGGGAAGAACTCCGTCCTGGTCAGGAGGTGGCGGGGGCGTCGTCCCCGGGCGTGGCGGCGGCGTCCCGGAGCGTGGCGTGGGTGGGGGCGTCGGGAACGGTCGCGGGCCGGCCCTTGGCGAACTCCTCGCGCAGCACGGGCACGACCTCCTCGCCGAGGATGTCGAGCTGCTCCAGCACGGTCTTCAGCGGCAGGCCGGCGTGGTCCATCAGGAACAGCTGGCGCTGGTAGTCGCCGACGGCCTCGCGGAAGCCGAGGGTGCGCTCGATGACCTCCTGGGGGCTGCCCACGGTCAGCGGGGTCTGCTCGGTGAACTCCTCCAGCGAGGGCCCGTGGCCGTACACCGGGGCGTTGTCGAAGTACGGGCGGAACTCGCGCACCGCGTCCTGGGAGTTCTTGCGCATGAACACCTGCCCGCCGAGGCCGACGATCGCCTGCTCGGGCGTGCCGTGGCCGTGGTGGGCGTAGCGCTCGCGGTAGAGCTCGACCATCCGCCGGGTGTGCTCCTGCGGCCAGAAGATGTTGTTGTGGAAGAAGCCGTCGCCGTAGTAGGCGGCCTGCTCGGCGATCTCGGGGCTGCGGATCGAGCCGTGCCAGACGAACGGCGGCACGCCGTCCAGCGGTCGCGGGGTGGCGGTGAAGCCCTGCAACGGGGTGCGGAAGCGGCCCTCCCAGTCCACCACGTCCTCGCGCCACAGCCGGCGCAGCAGCGCGTAGTTCTCCACCGCGAGCGGGATGCCCTGGCGGATGTCCTGGCCGAACCACGGGTAGACCGGGCCGGTGTTCCCGCGCCCGAGCATCAGGTCGACGCGGCCGTCGGCGACGTGCTGGAGCATCGCGTAGTCCTCGGCGATCTTCACCGGGTCGTTGGTGGTGATCAGGGTGGTCGCGGTGGAGAGCACGATCCGCTCGGTCCTCGCGGCGATCCACCCGAGCATGGTCGTCGGCGAGGACGGGACGAACGGCGGGTTGTGGTGCTCGCCCATGGCGAAGACGTCCAGGCCCACCTCCTCGGCCTTGAGCGCGATGGCCAGGATCGCCTTGATCCGCTCGCGCTCGCTCGGTTCCCGACCCGTGGTCGGGTCGGCCGTCACGTCACCGACGCTGAATATCCCGAACTGCATGGGGTTTCGCCTATCCCTCGGCTGGTCGCGGCCCGGTCGGGCCACCCAGCGAACCTAGGCAACCGGCGAGGGGCGGACGGACTTCGCAACGCATCGCCAGTTGCCCGGCAGCGCACTGCCGTCGGCGACGGGCCGGGGTGGCCGTGGTCGTGCGTTGTCGGGACAGTCCCGGGCGCGGAGCGAGCAGAACCTCCCGCCGGCCGCGGGCTGGTGTCGTCGACGCGAACGCCCGGCCGATCCGGCCGGGGCCGTGGACACGGGCCCGCTTCCGCCGCCCGGGCGGCCGACGCCGGACGGGCTCGGGCCCCGGGTGGATCCCCACCCGGGGCCCGAGCCCGTCGGCATGCGTCAGAGCGGCGTCGGAACGGCGGCAGAACTGCGGCAGCGAACCGCCCGAACGCCTCAGAGGCCGAAGCGCGCCCGGTGCGAGGCCGGGACCAGGTCGGCGTACTCGGGGTGCCGGATGATCCAGCCCCGGACGAAGGGGCAGTAGGGCAGGACGGCGAGCCCCTGCCCGCGCGCCGCGTCCAGCGCCGCGCGCACCAGCACGCCGCCCAGGCCGCGTCCTTCGAACCGGGGGTCGATCTCGGTGTGGATGAAGGCGATCTCGCCGCCGGACCGGTGGTACTCGGCGAAACCGGCGAGCTCCCCGCCGTCACGGATCTCGAAGCGCGACTTCTCCGCGTTGTCGCTGACGGTCTGTTCCATGGTCTTCCTCCTGCTGGTCGCGGCGCCGGCCGCCGGTGGAACGCGCGGCACCGGAGCGGACCTCCGGAGCCCCTCGGTGTCGGTCCCCAGGCTAGGAACGTGCCCGGCCCGGGCCTGTTCCGACGGTGCACCGGCTGCGTTCGGTCCGCGCACCGAACGGAACCCGGGCCTCCGCCGAGGGCGCTCGACGTCTTCGGCGGAGGCCCGTCCGGGCGACCGGTCAGCCGCGCCCGCCGCCCTGCTCGTAGAGCGCCACCAGCACGCCGTGCACCGGCTCTCCCTGCGGGGCCTCGACGGCCTCGTCCACCAGGGCCTGGAGCGCGGCGCCGAGGCGCTCGGCCTGGTCGGCCGTCAGCCGCAGGTGCCGCAGCACCAGCAGCGGTTCCCGCGGGGCCTTGGCGCACTCCTCGGCCACCGCCCCGAGCAGCGCGGTGGTCGGCCCGGCGTCCGCTCCGGCCACGGTGATCCGCCGGGCGGTGCGCTGGTAGAGGTGCTCGCTGCCACCGCGCACCTTCCTGGTCTCCACGATGCGGACCACGCCGGCGTCCTGGAGCACCTTGAGGTGGTGCGCCACCGTGCCCTTGCGGCTGTCCAGCAGCGCCGCCAGCCGGCCGACGGTGACGGGTTCCCCACCGAGCGCCAGCAGCAGCCGCTGGCGCAGCGGGTGGGAGAGCGCCTTGTACTGCTGCGGGCTCTCGATGGTGAGTTCCTGGTCCTGGGTCTGATCCTCCACCCGTAAAGCGTCCAATTTTCTTGACGCTTTCGCAAGCCGCGTGCTCTACTCGTGCCGACCTGATCGATCATCACCAGCGGGGGGCAACAGATGGCGGGGCTTCAGTCGGCCGAGATCACCGGGATCGTCACCGAGGTGAGCCGGCTCACCACCGAGCTCTACGTCTTCCCCGAGGTCGGCAAGCGGATCGCCGGGCGCCTCGCCGAGGCGCTGTCCCAGGGCCGCTACCACCGGGCCGAGGACGCCGAGACGCTCGGCCGGCTGGTCACCGAGGACCTCCGGTCGGTCAACGCCGACGGCCACCTGCGGCTGAAGTTCCACCCCCACCCGATCCCCGCGGACAAGGAGGACGGCGCCGTCCTCGCCGAGCTGACCAGGGCCGCCGACCTCTCGCTGGGCGGCGTGCCCCGGATCGAGCGCCTGGCGGGCGGGGTCGCCCTGCTGAAGCTCGCGCCGATCCTCTTCCCGCTCGACATGACCGGCGGGTCGCTGGACGCCGCGCTCGCCCTGGTCGCGCGGGCCGAGGCCCTGATCCTGGACCTGCGCGAGTGCGTCGGCGGCCACCCGTACACGACCGCCCACATCTGCGGCCACCTCTTCGACGAGCCGACGCACCTCAACACCCTCTACGACCGCGAGGAGGACGCCGAGCAGCAATTCTGGAGCCCCGCCCAGGTGCCAGGCCCGCGGTTCGGCGGCAGCAAGCCGCTCTACGTGCTGATCAGCGGGGCCACCTTCTCGGGCGGCGAGGAGCTCGCGTACGACCTCCAGCAGCGCGGCCGCGCCGTGGTGGTCGGCGAGGTGTCCGGCGGCGGCGCCAACCCGCGCCGGGGCTTCACCCTCCACCCCCACCTGGAGGCCACCATCCCGACCGCCCGCTCGATCAACCCGGTCTCGGGCGGCAACTGGGAGGGCACCGGCGTGATCCCGGACACCGCGACGGACCCGGCCCTGGCCCACGAGGTGGCCCACCGCGCGGCGCTGGCCGAGGTGGCCCGGCTCGGCGGTGACACCCCGTCCGCCGAGGAGGCCCGGCGGGCGCTGGGCGGCCGGGCCGAGGACCGCCCCGCACCGTCGGACGACCGGCTCTGACGCCCGGCGCCGCCGGCGCTCACCTCACCAGGGTCGGCTGTGCAGCGCCATGTGCACGGTGTCGACGACCTGGATCAGCGCGGCCCGGGTGGTGCCCGTGGGATGGAGACCGCCGACGAGCAGGAAGCCGTGCATCACCCCCTGGTAGCGCGTGGCCACCACCGGAACCCCGGCCGCCCGGAGCCTGGCCGCGTAGGCCTCCCCCTCGTCCCGCAACACATCGGCCTCCGCGGTGACCACCAGCGCCGGCGGCAACCCGGCCAGTTGCTCCAGCGACGCCCGCAACGGCGCGGCCGTCACCTCCATCCGCCGATCCCGCTCGGGCAGGTAGTCGTCCCAGAACCGGCGCATGTGGTCGCGGTGCAGGAAGTAGCCGGTGGCGAAGCGCTGGTAGGACGGGGTGTCGAAGTCGGCGTCGGTGACCGGGTACAGCAGCACCTGGTGGACCAGCGGGAGTTCGCCGCGCTCCCGGGCCAGCAGCGTCAGCGCCGCCACCAGGTTGGCCCCCGCGGAATCCCCGACGACGGCGATCCGCTCCCCCGCCAGCCCGATCTCATGCCCGTGCTCATGGATCCACCGGGCCACCGCGTAACACTGCTCGACGGCCACCGGGTAGCGCGCCGCCGGGGCCCGGGCGTAGTCCACGTACACGACGGCGGCGTCCGTGCCCAGCGCGAACTCCCGCACCAGCGCGGCGTAGCAGTCGGCATCACCGAGCGACCAGCCCAGGCCGGCCAGGAACAGCACCACCGGACTGGGCCGGGCGGCGCCGACGGGTCTGGTCACCTGGACGTGCACCCGCCCCGCGGACTCACAGGGCAGGGCGAGCCACTCCGACTCGATGCCCCACGGGTCGTCCTCGAACCCGTCCTCGTCCTCGAACTCGCCGTCAGCCGGCCACTCGTCCGCCCACCCGCCCGGCCAACCGTCCGGCCAACCGCCCGACCCGGCACCCGGTGCGAGGTCGCGGGCGAGGACGGAGAGGTCCGGCAGCTCCGTGGCGGACCGGCCGGCTCCGGCGTCCAGGAACTCCTGGAGCGCCCGGTCGAGCACCGGGCGCCGGTCAGGCTGCGGGGTGGGCTCGGACAACTCTTCGCTCCTGACCTGATCGAAGGGACGCGGCAAGGCGTTGCGCGCCCCGCCGTGGACTCGGTCCGAGCCGAGCGGAACGCCGGTCCGCCCGAGCCCGTGACACGCCACCGACCGTACTGCCGGGGCGCCGGCGCCGCTGGTCTGATCGTGCACGGATTCCGGCCGGGGCGAGCGGCGCGTCGACCGCCCCCACGACGAGCGCCTCAATGTTCATCGGGTGCGGTTCCCTCGATCCGGAGATCCGCCGACTGTACACGACCGACCCCCGGTGGCCTCGTGAATGAGCTCCGCGACCGCGGTGGGCCTGGAGACGGCCACGCTGTGGGAGGCGTCGGGCAGTTCGAGGACGGTGGCGCCGGCGCGTTCGGCCGTGAAGCGCTGGACGGCCGGCGGCAGCGCCTGGTCGGCGCCCGTCACCAGGGCCCACGAGGGCTTCCCGCGCCAGGCCGCCACCGTCGGCGCGTCGGTCACCACCCGCTCGGCGACGGGGCGTTGGATCGCGGCCAGCACCTGCGCCACCTCCGCGTCGAGGTCGGCGGCGACCAGCGGCCGGAAGCAGTCCGCGGGCACGGAGAGCTCCGTCGCCCGCTCGGTGCCGCCGCTGGTGAACTCCGTGTGCCGCAGCCGGGAGATCAGCGGCGAGGGGGCGAAACGGCGCGCGAGCGCGCAGTAGTTCTCCCCCACGTCGGGGAGGTAGGCGGCCACGTAGACCAGCGCGAGGACGTTGGGGGCGGCCCCGGCCTCGGTGATCACGGCGCCCCCGTAGGAGTGGCCGACCAGGACGACGGGACCGTCGATGCCCGCGACGACGTCGGCCAGGTAGGCGGCGTCATGGGCGAGGCCCCGCAGCGGGTTCGCGACGGCGAGCACCGTCAGTGCGCGGCAGTGGAGTTCGGCGACGACGCCGAACCAGGTACTGGCGTCGGAGCAGCCGCCGTGGACGAGCACGACGGTGGGCCGGGTGGAGGGCATGGCGACCTTTCGACTGGCGCCGGACGGCCGGACGCGACAGGGCTGCGGGCGGGTTCAGGCCGGATTGCGCCGGTCGGCGTGGGCGGCGTGCGCCTGCCCCGCCGAGGAGATGGGCGGCGGCTCGTCGTGACGATTCTCGCCGCGCACCGGACCGGGTGACCACCGACCGACGTAGGGATTGGCCGACGAAGCTTCATCGCTCTGTAGCAAGGCCGCCGGGACGGGGTGCCCGCGACACACGTTCCCGATGCTCCGGGGGGCCGTGCGTCGGCAGGCGTGCAGGATCCGCACAGTGGTGGGCGCTGACGGGCAAGTCCCTCGGCACCGCGCCGCCTAGCGTTCCAGGGACAGGGAGTGAGGGGCTCTCCTGGGGCCGCCCGGCGACGTCGACTCCCCCGTACCGTCGCGTCGTCGGGCGTCCGGTGGGCAGCGTGAGAGAGGACGAGCGAGTGGTGCGTCGATGACCGGGACCGACGGCGGACAGAACGGCACCGCGAGCGGTTCGGCCTGGTCGCCGTTGCGCCGAAGGGTCTTCCGCGACCTCTGGCTGGCCCAGTTCACCTCGAACGTGGGCAGCTGGATGCAGACCGTCGGGGCGCAGTGGCTGCTGGTCGGCCACGGCGCGGGCCAGGTCTCCCTGGTCCAGCTCGCCGCGGGCCTGCCGGTGCTCTTCCTCGCCCTGCCGGCCGGGGTCCTCGCGGACCTCGTGAACCGGCGCCGCCTGCTGCTGACGATGCAGGCCGCCATGGCGCTGGTGGCCGCGGTGCTGACCGCGCTGGCCTTCGCGGGGGTGCTCGGGCCCTGGACGCTGCTGGCCCTCACCTTCCTCCTGGGCTGCGGGAACGCGCTCAACGGCCCGGCCTGGCAGGCGGTGCAGCCCTCGCTCGTCCCGCGGGAGGAGTTGCGCCAGGCCGCGGCCCTGGGGGCGGTGAACATGAACCTGGCGCGCGCCGTCGGCCCGGCCCTCGGCGGGGTCCTCGTCGCCGCCCTCGGCGTCGGCTGGACCTTCGCCGTCAACGCCGCCTCCTTCCTCGCGATCCTGGTCGTACTGGCCGGTTGGCGGCCCGGGGAGCAGGAACGGTCGCCGCGGCCGGGGCAGGAGCGCGAGCACCTGCTCGCGGCCATGCGCGCCGGCGGCCGGTACGTGCGCAGCGCACCGCGGATCCGCCGGATCCTCCTGCGCAGCGCCCTGTTCGTACCCGGCGCCTCCGCCCTGTGGGCGCTGCTGCCGGTGTCCGCGCACGAGTCCCTCGGGCTCGGTGCGGCCGGGTACGGCGTACTGCTGGGCGCCGTCGGGCTGGGAGCGGTCGCGGGAGCGGCGGTGCTGCCCGCGATGTCCCGACGGATCGGCGGCAACGGCTCGCTGGCGCTCGCCGGGGCCGTCTTCGCGGGCGCGCTGGTGGCCCTGGCCGTCAGCGGCAGCGTGCCGGTGGCCTTCCTGGCCCTGGTCCTGGCCGGAGCGGCGTGGATCACCGCGCTGTCCACCCTGAACGCGAGCCTCCAGGTCGCCCTGCCGGCCTGGGTGCGGGCCCGTGCCTCGGCCTTCTACCTGCTGGTCTTCCAGGGCGGCAGCGCCGTCGGCTCGCTGGTCTGGGGGCAGGTGGCACAGCACGCCGGCGTGTCGGTGGCGATGCTCCTGGCGGCGGGGTCCCTGCTCGGCGGGGTGCTGACGCTGCGGCTGCTGCCGCTGCTCGGCGGCCGGAACGACCCGACGCTCTCGGAGGCCTGGCCCGAACCCCGGCTGGCCGTCGAGCCGGCACCGCAGGACGGGCCGGTGCTGGTGACCGTGACGTACGAGGTGCGGGCGCAGCGGGCCGAGGCCTTCGCCGCGGCGATGCGAAGGGTGGAGGCCTCCCGGCGCCGGACCGGAGCGGTCACCTGGGGCCTGTACCGGGACGCCGCCCGGCCGGAACGGTTCGTCGAGACCTTCACCGTGACGTCGTGGTCGGAGCACTGCGCCCAGCACCACGGCCGCTACACCGGCACCGACCACGCCTTCGAGACGGACGCCCGCACGCTGCTCACCCGGGAGCCGACCGTCACCCACGCCACCATGGCGCGCTGACGGGCCGGCGCGGACAGCGCGAACGGCGCTGCCTTCGGCCCGAGGTGAGGCAGCCACGAACGGCGTACCCTCTGGAAGCTGCGAACGACAGCAGGACGGGTGCGACGGGAGAGGGGCGGACATGGCAGGGTCGGGCGGTCCGCTGTCCCGCAGTGGACTGCGCGGCCGGGAGGCCGAGCTCGAGCAGCTCCAGGCGCTGATCACCTCGGTGGCCCGCACCGGGGGCGGAGGGCTGGCCCTCATCCGGGGGGAACCGGGCATCGGCAAGACCACGCTGCTCGCCGAGGCCGTCTCCCGGGCCGGGGCCGCGGGCTTCTCGGTCGGTCTGGGCAAGGCCGAGGAACTGCACCACGTCGTGCCGCTCTCGTCCCTGGCGGCCAGTCTCCTGCACGGCGACCGGCCGCTGTTGTCCGACGGCTCCTTCGTCGACCTGGCCCGCCGTCACGACCAGCGGATCTGGCTGGTGGAGCGCCTGGCGGAGGCCGTCGAGGCCCTGGCGGGCAGCGGGCCGGTGCTGATCGGCCTGGACGACGTGCAGTGGGCCGACGCGCTGAGCCGGTTCGCCCTGCGGCAGCTCCCGACCCGGCTGCGGACCTCGCCGGTGCTGTGGCTGCTGACCGCGCGCCAGGAGCCCGCCGGCCCGGCGGAGGAGGTCGTCGCGGCCGCCACCGGCAACCTTCCGACGGTCACGGTGGCGCTGGGCCCGCTGTCCGGCGCGGCCATCGGCCAGCTGGCCGACGACGCCCTCGGCACGGCGGCCGACGCCTGGGTACGGGACCTGCTCGACGGCGCCGGCGGGAACCCGTTCCTGGCGGTCGAGCTGCTGGCGGGGCTGGGGACCGCCGACGCCGCGGAGCAGGCCGTGCCCTCCGGGCTCGTGGTGGGCGTGCGCGGCAGGCTCGGCTCCCTGCGGCCCGACACCCTGCGCTTCCTCCGGATGGGGGCGGTGCTGGGCCGCGGGTTCGGCTTCCAGGACGCCGCCGCGCTCTGCGGCCGGTCCGCCGCCGCACTGGTCCCGGCACTGGAGGAGGCCGTACGGGCCGGGCTCCTCGACGACGACGGCGACCGGCTGGTGTTCCGGCACGACCTGCTGCGCCAGGCGGTCTACGCCGACGTCCCGCCGTCGGCCCGCAAGGCCCTGCACCGCGAGGCCGCGCGTCACCTGGTCGCCGCGGGCGGGCGGCCGGTCGACGCGGTGCCGCACATCCTCCGGGGAGCCGTGCCCGGGGACGAGGAGGCCGTGGCGCTGCTGCGGCGCGCGGCCGAGGACGTGCTGCCGGTCACGCCGGGCCTCGCGGCCGACCTGATGACGCGTGCCCTCGAACTGGTGCCGTCGCCGGGACCGCTGAAGTTCGCCGTGGGCGAGCAGGCGATCCTCACCCTGACCCGGGCCGGCCGGAACCGGGAGGCGCTGTCGGCGGGCGACCGGCTGCTGGCCGAACTGCCGCCGCTGGCGACCTTCGGCCGGCTCCAGGCCGCCCTCGGCGGGACGCTGTGGTCCCTGGACCTCACCGAGGAGTTGCGCCGCCGGACCGAGGCCGCGCTCACCACCGGCGGCTGCGCCCCGGAGATCTGTGCCCGGCTGGCAGCCCTGCGCGCGCTGGCCCTGTCCCGGGGCCGCGACCTCCTCGCCGCGCGTGAGGCCGGCGAGGCCGCGCTGCGCGCCGCCACCGCCGCCGGTGACCGGGAGGCCCACGTCCTGGCCCTGTCCGGGCTCGGCGAGATCGCGCTGAACGCCGGTGAGACGGCGCTCGGGCTGGAGCGCTTCGTCGCGCTGAACGCCATCGACTCCGGCTTCCTCCCCGAGGAGATCGTCGCGCACCTGCACGTGGACGACTTCGCGTCGGCCGAACGCCTGCTCCTGGGGCCGGCGGAGAAGGCCGGGGCGACGCGTCAGGCCATGCTGCTGTGGGCTCGCGGCCAGCACGACCTGGGGCTCGGCCGGCTCGACGACGCCGAGGCCGGCTTCGAGACCATGGAACGCCTGGAGGACGAGGTGGGGGTGCCCGTCCAGCAGGTGAACGGCCGGGTGATCCGCTCCCGGATCGCCCTGCTGCGCGGCGACCGGGAGGCGGCGAGGGAGCACCTGGCCGCCGCGCGGGAACGCCTCGCGGTCAAGCCGAACCCGGGCAACACGGCCGCGGTGCGCTTCCTGGAGGCGGTGCACGCCGAGGCCGACGGGGACCTCGGGCTCGCCGTCGACCGGATCCGCCTGGTCCAGCAGGAGGGACCCTTCATGCGCTGGCGGCTGCTGCGGGACTGGGTCGACGCCGCGGTCCGGATGTCCCTGCGCGGCGGGGCGCCCGAACTCGCCGAGGACCTGGCCGCGCAGGCCGAGTCCCACGCCGGGCGCAACCCGTCGGTGCCGACCGCCACCGGCATCGCGGCCCAGGCCCGCGGGCTGGTGGCGAACGACCCCGCCGTGCTCGAACACGCCGTGGAGCTGCTCGCGCGGAGCCCCCGCCGGCTGGTCCTGGCCGCCGCGTACGCCGATCTCGGCCGGGCGCTCCTGGCAGCGGGGCGGAAGGACCGCGCCACGGCGGCGCTGGCCCAGGCCCGGGGCGCCTTCGCCGAGTCGGGCGCCCACGCCGCGGTGGAGGAGGTGCGCCGCGTGCCGGAGGGGCCGGAGGCCGGCCGGCGGAAGGCGGCCGCCGCGCCGCGCCCCGTCCAGGGGTGGGGGGCCCTCACGGCGTCGGAGCGGAAGGTCGCGCACCTCATCGCCCGGGGCCACACCAACCGGTCGGCCGCCGAGACGCTCGTCGTCTCCCCGCACACGGTCAACACCCACCTGACCGCCGTCTTCCGGAAGCTGTCGATCAGCTCCCGGGTCCAGCTCGCCAACCTGGTCGCGTCGCTGCCCGACGGCTGAGCGGGCGGGCCGTCTCGGAGGGCGCCGATCAGGCCGCCGACGGCGACCTGTTTAATGGGCGCTCGAACGGAAGGGACCGCTCGGACCACTGTTGACGGCACTCCTGCGGTCCGGTCCCTCCCCGCGACCGACCAGGTCACCCCGTCACTCGGTAAAGGCACCAGCATGTTCTCACCGGCCGGCCCGCCGGCGCGGCGTACCGCCGCCCTCCTGACCGGAACCGTCCTCCTGGCGCTCGCCGCCACCGGGTGCGGCGCCGGCAGCGGTTCCGGCTCCGCTTCGGCCGGGGGTGAGGTCACCTCCATCACCGCGCTCGACTACTACACCGACGGATCCGAGCACGCCCAGTGGGGCGAGATGCTCGACGCCTGCGGCCGGAGCGCCGGTGTGAAGGTCGAGCAGACCAGCGTCCCGGGGGCGTCCCTCATCCCGAAGGTCCTCCAGCAGGCGTCGTCGCGGACCCTCCCCGACCTGCTGATGCTCGACAACCCCGACCTGCAGCAGATCGCCCGGACCGGCGCGCTGACCCCGCTGGACGCGTACGGCATCGACGCCGACGGCTTCGCCGAGGGCATCCGGTCCGCGGGCACCTACGAGGGCACGGTGTACGGGCTGGCCCCCAACGTCAGCACGGTCGCCCTGGTCTACAACAAGGACATGCTCGCCGAGGCCGGCGTCGCCGTCCCGAGGACCTGGGACGAGCTGAAGGCGGCGGCCGCCGCGCTGACCCGCCCCGGGCGCTACGGCATGGCGGTCGACGCGAACCCCACCTTCGAGGGCACCTGGCAGTTCCTGCCCTTCCTGTGGTCCAACGGCGGCGACGAGAAGCAGCTGGACACCCCCCAGGCCGCGCAGGCGCTCCGGCTGTGGGTGGACCTGGTGAACAGCGGGTCGATGTCGAAGTCCGTGCTGAACTGGACGCAGGCCGACGTCCACGACCAGTTCGTCGCCGGGAAGACCGCCATGATGATCAACGGCCCGTGGCGGATCCCGGCCCTGGACCAGGACGCGACCCTGCACTGGGGGGTGGCCCCGGTGCCCGTGCCCCAGCTGGGGCAGACCCCGGTCACCCCGCTCGGCGGCGAGGTGTGGACGGTCCCGAAGGGCCCCTCCAAGGCCCGGCAGGAGAAGGCCGCCCAGGTCCTCGCGTGCCTGAACAGCCCGGCGAACATGCTCACCGCGGCCCGGCAGCACTTCACCGTGCCCTCCCGCACCGCGGTGGCCGCCCAGTACGCCGAGCAGAACCCGTCGATGGCCGCCTTCACGAAGAGCGTGGAGGCGGCGCGGGCCCGTACCGGCGAACTCGGCGTCAGGTGGCCCCAGGCGGCGACCGGGATCTACACCGCGATCCAGTCCGCGCTGACGGGCGAGCAGACCCCGGAGGAAGCCCTCAGGCATGCGCAGCGGCTCGCGACCGACAACTGACCCGGCCCCACCGCGGCGCCGGGAGCGGTGGGCACCGTGGATGTTCCTCGCGCCGGCCGCGGCGTACCTGCTGCTGTTCTTCGGCTACCCGCTCGCCGAGAACCTCGTGACGAGCTTCCGGCACCACACCGTCACGACCTTCTACACCGGTGAGGCACCGTTCGTGGGGCTGCGGAACTACGCGGCGATCCTCTCCTCGGAGCGGTTCCCCACGACCCTGCTGACCACGGCCCTGTTCACCGCGGGCTCGGTCCTGGGACAGTTCGCCGTCGGCCTGGCCCTCGCCCTGTTCTTCCGGCGCCGCTTCCCGCTGGGCGGCCTGCTGCGCTCGCTCCTGCTGCTGCCGTGGCTGCTGCCGCTGGTCGTCTCGGGGACGACGTGGCGGTGGATGCTCGACCCCGACAGCGGGGTCGTCAACGCGGTGCTGCGCGGCCTCCACCTCTCGTCCTCCGGCGTCCCCTGGCTCACCGGCACCTCGCAGGCGCTGCTGGCCGTGGTCCTCGTCAACGTCTGGGTCGGGATCCCCTTCAACACCGCGATCCTGTACGGCGGTCTGCAGGACATCCCCACGCGGGTGTACGAGGCGGCGGCGCTGGACGGCGCCGGCCGCCTGGCGACCTTCCGCCACATCACCTGGCCGCTGCTGCGGCCCGTGGTGAGCGTGGTGCTGGTACTGGGCGTGGTCTACACGCTCAAGGTGCTGGACATCATCCTCGTGGTGACGGGCGGCGGGCCGGCCGGCGCCACGGAGACCCTCGCCACCCAGTCCTACGAACTGTCCTTCCGGCAGTACGACTTCGGGCGCGGTGCCGCGATGGGCAACCTGCTCGTCGTCCTGTCGCTGGTGTCCGCCCTCGCCTACCTGCGCGTCGACCGGCGCGCCCGCGCGGCCTGGGAGGCGAGCCCGTGAAACGCGCGCCCGGCCGCCGCGGCCCGCTCTCCACCGCCGTGGGGATCACCCTGCTCGCGCTGATGCTGTTCCCCGTCTACTGGATGGTCAACGCCTCCCTCCAGCCCGCGGGCAACACCCTGCGGGGAGGGTGGTTCCCGCTCCACCCGGACCTCGGCGGCTACGCCACCGCGCTGCGCGACCAGGGGCGCAACCTCGTCACCAGCCTCGTCGTGGCCCTCGGCAGCTCGGCGTTCAGCCTCACGCTCGCCGCCCCGGCGGCGTACGCGCTGACGCGGCTGCGGCCGGGCGGGACCGACCTCGTACTGCTGGGCGTCCTGGTCACCCAGATGGTGCCGGGCATCGTCGTGGCCGACGCGCTCTACGGCGCGTACAGCGACCTGGGGCTCCTGAACTCCCACCTCGGGCTGATCCTCGCCGACTCCACCGCGGGAGTCCCGTTCGCGATCGTCATCCTGCGGGCGTCCATGCGGACCATCCCCCGGGAGATCGTCGACGCCGCGCGCGTGGACGGTGCCGGCAGCCTGCGGATCCTCCGCTCCGTGGTGCTCCCGCTGAGCACCAACGCGCTGGTCACGGCCGCGGTGTTCACCTTCCTCTTCGCCTGGAGCGACTTCCTCTTCGCCCTCACCCTGACCAGCACGGAGACGGTCCGGCCGGTCACGCTGGGCGTGTACCAGTACATCGGCGCCCACACCGACCAGTGGAACGCCGTCATGGCCACCGCGGTCCTGGCGTCCGTGCCCGCCGCCGTCCTGCTGGTCGTCGCCCAGCGCCACGTCACCACCGCCGCGACCGACGGAGCCCTCAAGTGAGGCGGGTGAGGACGGTTCCTCCCTGATCTCACGTGTTCACGCGATGCCCCGCCGCGGGCCGACCGGCAGGCTGTCCCGGAACCCCCGAGCCGGGGCGACCGAGCTGAGAGGAACCCGGTGCCCGCGTCGCTCTCCACCGCGTCGCTGCCCGCCTCCGACCGGGCGGAGGCGTGGCACGACGCGATGTGCCACACCTTCGTGCCGCTGGAGGTGAACCTCCTGGAGGAGGTGCCGTCGCCCGGGGAGATCACCGGCCACCGGCTCGGCCCGGTACGGATCTCAAGGGTCCAGGCGGGGCCCCAGACGTTGACCCGCGACCGGCGCCTGCTCACCGACGACGACTCGCCGACGCTCATCCTCAGCGTTCAGGAGCGGGGCACCTCGCTCAAGGAGCAGGACGGCAGGGAGACGCTCGTCCGGCCCGGCCAGTTCTCCCTCACCGACACCTCCCGGGTGTTCCGCAAGAGGATCGACGAGGACTTCACCTTCACCTCCTTCCACTTCCCCCGCGCGGAACTCCACGTGCGGGACAAGGACCTGCGGGCGCTCACCGCGACGGCGTTCAGCGGCTCCGAGGGCAGTGCCGCGCTGCTGGCGACCTACCTCCGGCAGATGGCGCGCGAGGCGGCCGGGCTGGACGAGGCCGTCGGGCGCCGGGCCGCGTCCACGGCGCTCGACCTGCTGGCGCTGCTCATCGACGACCGGGCCGGACGCACCCGGCCGCAGGACTCGCAGAGCGCGGCCTCGCTGGAGCGGGTCAAGGACCACATCCTGCGCAACCTGCGCGACCCGGACCTCTCGCCGTCCACCATCGCGGAGGCGAACTTCATGTCGGTGCGCTTCCTCCACAAGCTGTTCCAGCAGGAGGGCGTCACGGTCGGCGGATGGATCCGGACCCAGCGCCTGGAGCGCTGCAGCCGGGACCTGCTGCGCCCGATGGCCGCGGACCTCGGCGTGGCGGGCATCGCCCGCCGCTGGGGCTTCGCCAACTCCAGCCACTTCAGCCGCGCCTTCCGCACGGCCTACGGCATGTCACCGAGGGACTGGCAGACGGACGGCAACCCGACGGGCTGACGCCCCCGCAGTCACCGAACACGCGTCCGAGGAATTGCCGGACCGGACCGTTCCCACTCGAACCACAGTTCCGCGACGGACTGCCACCGCCGGAAAGTTCGTATGTGAAACGTGATAAAAGCAGCGGGATCCGGCACGGCCACACGCATGATCGCGCCGTTTTCCACGCGATGAGCGGACGCGCCCCGCACCCGGGCAAAGATCGACCCAAGACGAGATCGTCATGGTGTTCCCGCGGACATCCGGCTCCGGTGCCACGGAGGCCGAATCCCGGCGGGTGGCGCGAGCCCCGACCGGCACCGCGGGACGAACAGCCGAAGGGGTTGGTCGACACATGCTCTTGGAGCGCGACGAGGTGCTTGACATGGCCGCGGCAGCCGCGGCATCGGCCCGAGCGGGCGGCGGCCGCTGGGTCCTGCTCTCGGCGCCTGTGGCCGGCAGAGGGCGGAGCACCGCGTTGGAGGCGATCGTCCGGCAGCAGGCCGACGGCGACGCCATGCACATCGGACGCGCGCGCGGCGTACCGGAGGAGACGGCGTTCCCGTTCGGGCTCGTCCGGCAGCTGTTCCCGGACGACGAGGCCGTTCCCTTCTCCGCCCTCGCCGGGCCGGACGAACAGCGGCTGTTCCACGGGCTGGTGACGCGACTGGCCCGGTCCGCCGCCGAGCGGCCCGCCCTGCTCGCGGTGGACGACCTCCACCGCGCCGACGAGCCGTCCCGGCGCTGGATCGGCTACCTCGCCCGGCGCCTCGCCGACATCCCCGTCCTGCTGGTGGTCACCGAGTGCGCCGACCCGTCGGGCCCGGCGCCCTTCCCGCCCGCCACGGGCGTGTCCGTCGCCCTCCCCGCCCTCAGCGTGTCCGCCGTCGTCCGCCTCGCCCGGGCCGCCGGACTGGACCAGCAGTCCACCGTGACCTGCGTCGAGGCCGGCGCCGGCAACCCGGCCCTGGTACGGGCGCTCGTCGCCGACCTCGCCGACGGGCCGCTCCCCCTCCTGCCGTCCGCCCGCCCGCGCGGCCGCTACCGCGAGGCGATCGGCGACTGGCTGCGGCGGGAGGCCGATCCGTGCCTGCGCCACACCTGCCTCGCCGTCGCCGTCGCGGCCGAGGGCGGAACACCCGCCGACCCCGCCCTGCTCCGCCGGCTCTCCGGCCTCTGCCCGTCCGGGCGGCCCCCGGGCGAGCGGTCGGTGCGCCGGCTGAGCCGACTGCTGAGCCACCCCTTCGCCCGGGAGGCCGTACTCGCCGCCGCCGAGCCGCGGGAGGTCGCCGCGCTGCACGCCCGGATCGCGGAACTGCTCGACGAGAGCGGCGCGCCCGCGACCGCCGTGGCCTCCCGACTCCTGCACCTGGACCGGCCCGGCGAGCCGTGGATGACCCGCGCCCTGGCCGAGGCCGCCGAGGAGGCGCTGCGCGCCGGCCGGCCCGCGGAGTCCGCCGGGTATCTGCGCCACGCCCTGAGCGGCCCGCTCGATCCGCAACGGCGCGCCGCCCTCGCCCTGCGCCTCGGCGCCCTGGAGCTGCCGAACAACGCGACCGCCGCCATCCGCCGGCTCCACACCGGACTCGATCTGCACACCTGCCACCGGGAACGGGCGACCGCGGCGACCGCGCTCAGCGCGGCCCTGGTCGCGGGCCGGGATCCCGACACCGCGTTACGGGTCCTGCGCCAGGCCAGCCTCGTCGCCGACGACGACGAGCTCGTCCAGGTGCTGCAGACCCTCGGCGCGCTCGTCTCCTCGCACGACAACGACGCCTGGCGCGGCGCCGTCGCCGGTCTGCGCGCGCTCGCCCCGACGGCACCGCCCGCCATCGAGCCGCTGGTGTGCGGCCTGATCACCGAGTACGAGGCCGGGGCCGGCCTCTGCTCGGCGGCCGAGGCGCTCGCCCGGGTCCGGCCGCGCCTGGCGGCCCCGGTGGACCCGCGGCTGCGGACCGCCTGGCTCGGCAGCGCGGCCACCCTGCTGCAGTGGGCGGACTGCCTGGAGGAGGCCCGCGAGCTGGCCGGCCTCTGCCTGCCCGTCCCGCCCGTCCCCCCGGACCTCACGGACGTGGGACTGCAGTGCCTGCTCAGCGTCCGCGCCGAGGCGGCGCTCTGGGCGGGCGAGTTCGACCGCGTCATCGCCGAGAACGCCCCGCTGGTGGAGGCGACGGCCGGACAGGGCGTCCGGCTGCCGCACCTGGCGGCCATGGTGGCGACCGCCCGCCGCGAGACCGGCCGGCGCGCCGGGGCCTGGGAGGCGGTGGCGCTGGTCGGCCCGTCCGGCAGCGACAGTTCCTGGGAGTGGAACGAACTCGGCTACGCCCGGGCCCTGTTGCACGCGGCGGACGGCGACTGGCAGGCGGCCCTCGACGACTACCTGGCCTGCGGAGCCGGCCAGGGCGCCCATGACTTCGTCAGCCCGGTCGCCACGCCGTGGCGCTCCGGGGCGGCGCTGGCCCTGGTGCGGCTCGGCCGACGGGAGGAGGCCCGCGAACTCGCCGAGGAGGAACTTCGCCACGCCCGGACCTGGGGCACGCCCCGCACCGTCGGCCGGGCGCTGCGGGCGTACGCCGCGGCCGTGGGCGGCAAGCTGGCCCTGGGCTCGCTGACCGAGGGCGCCGAACTGCTCAGGGCGAGTCCCGCGCCGGTGGAACTCGCGGAGACCCTGGTCGACCTCGGCCGGGCCCACCTCGACGCGGGCAACGGCCGCAAGGGCCGTGACACCCTGCGCGAGGCGCACGCCGTGGCCCGGCGGCTGGCCGTGCCCGCGGCGGGGCCCGGCGACCCGGTCGGCGGTCCGGACGCCGACGGCCGTCCCGTCGGCCGTCTCCTCGACCTGACGGAGCAGGCACTGCGCGGCGGCGGGGTGCGGAACAGGAACGGCGGGCACGCGCTGACCTCCGCCGAACGGCGGGTGGCCGAACTGGCCGCGGCGGGGCACACCAACGCCCAGATCTCCTCCGCGCTGTGCCTCACCCGCCGCACCGTGGAGACCCACCTCACCAACGCCTACCGGAAGCTGCGGATCGCCCGGCGCACCCAACTCGTGACGGTGCTCTGAAGCCGGTGCCGCCCTCGCCCGGAGTGCGGAGCACCCGACCCGGACGAGGGCGGCACCGGTTCGATCCGGCGTGATCAGGCCTTGGACAGGGTGAAGGAGACCGCGGCGTTGTCACCGCTGCCGCCCTGCCAGGTGCACTTGTAGCCGGACGGGGCGTCGCAGCTGTAGCCGTTGCCGCCCCAGTAGGGGTTGTTCCAGTGCACCGTGACGCCGTTCTGCTCTCCGACCACGTTGAAGGTGACCGTGCCCTCCGTGCCGGTCATGAGGCCCTCCGACTCACTCGCCCACTTCGCGGTGACACCGGACTGGATCATGGAGGGGGGCATCATGCCGTCGGACCAGATCCCCCACTGCAGGCTCGCGCCGGAACGGGTGAGCAGCTTCCCCGAGTTGTTGGTCAGGTTGACGCTCGTGCTCCGGGAGGCGCTCATCAGGGCGGGCGCCGCGGCGGCCTTGCTCTTCTTCCCGATGCTGAACGTGGTGGAGGCGTTGTCCCCGCTGCCACCGCTCCTGGAACAGGTGTAGCCGTCCGGGACGTCGCAGCTGTAGTCGTTGCTGCCCCAGTAGGGGTTGTTCCAGTGCAGCTTGACCTCGCCGCCGTCGGCGAGGGTGTAGGTGATGCTCCCCTCCGTCCCGGTCGCGAACCCGCAGGACTCGCTCTGCCAGCTGGCCGACTTGCCGGTGGGGATGTAGTCGGACGGCAGCATGTCGTTCGACCAGCAGCCGTGGTCGAGCTTCTCCCACGTCTTGGTCATGCCGGACCCGGTGCTGTTGGACAGCGTGACCTTCGTGGAACGTTCCGCGGAGAGCAGCGGCACGCCCGCCGCCTCGCTCCCGGCGGCCTGGCTCTGCTCCGCGGACGCCTGCGGCCCGGTGGCCTGTCCGGCCGCGGCCTGCGCGGACGGGGCGAGGGCGACCGCTCCGGCCGCCATCAGCACGGCGGTGAGCGCTCCTGCGGCCGTACGGCCCAGACCGGTCATGGAGGTCATGCGCATGGGTCTACCAACTCTCTTCGAGGCTGGGCGAGCGGACGTGTGTCACGCTCGCCTTGTTCACGTCGGCGGGCGGCGCGGCTCGGTGCCGGCGCCGGGGGCTCACTGGATGTAGAGCTCCCACCTCGGCGCGTTGTCGGCGTAGGTCTGCTCGATCTTCATCATCACGGCGCTCCCCATGCCGTACAGCACCCAGTACGCCGCCTCCGCGGCGAAGTACGAGTCGTACCGGCCGACCCAGTGCCAGATGTCGATCGCGAGCGCCGACGCGCCTTCCTGGGCGACGGGCGTGACGGCCGCGGGCGCCGCGGCCGGCGCCTGGGCGGGGGAGGCCGCGGTCGCGTACGCCTGGGCCGTACCGCCGACGAGGACCGCGGCGGCGAGCACGGCGCAGAGCGAGGCCGCACGGATTCGCCTGTTCATGACAATGTCCTTCCTGGAGTTCCCCGCGAACGGCCGGTCTCCTGTGACGGATCCGCCCGGCCCGGTCGCGGGCTGCGGTGGCAGTCACAGACTGGCACGCGGCCACCACGCACGGGCATCGTGGAAAACCGCGAACTTGGCCCGCCGTGGCTTCCGCGGGCACCCGCACGGCGCGCAACGGCCCACCCCCGGCGGCGAGTTCGGTCGACGGTGGTCCCGGCTCCGTCGCGAACGCGCAGAGCCCGTCAGGGAAGCGGGAAGGATGCGTCAAGGTCCCGGCAACCGACCCCCGCCCGGCGCGTCGCCGCCGCCGATCGGCTAGCGTGGACCGCTCCCCCTCCCGACACCCGTCCCAGGAGCACAGCGCCGTGTCCGACAGCTTCGCGCACCTGCACGTCCACACCGAGTACTCGATGCTGGACGGAGCGGCGAAGAACGGCAAGCTGTTCGCCGAGGCGGAGAGACAGGGCATGCCCGCCATCGCGATGAGCGACCACGGCAACATGTTCGGCGCCTACGAGTTCTTCCACGCCGCCGCGAAGACCGGCGTCAAGCCGATCATCGGCATCGAGGCGTACGTGGCACCGTCCTCGCGCTTCCTGAAGAAGCAGGTGTTCTGGTCCCCCGGCGGCCAGCGCCCGACCGGCGCGGACGGCGAGGGCGGCAAGGACGTGTCCGGCGGCGGCCGCTACACCCACATGACGATGTGGGCACAGAACGCCACCGGCCTGCGCAACCTGTTCAAGCTCTCCTCCCTCGCGTCGATGGAGGGCTACTACATGAAGCCCCGGATGGACCGCGAGCTGATCGCCGCGAACGCCGAGGGCGTCATCGCCACCACCGGCTGCCCCTCCGGCGAGGTGCAGACCCGGCTGCGGCTCGGCCAGTACGAGGAGGCCGTGAAGGCCGCCGGCGCGTACCAGGACATCTTCGGCAAGGAGAACTACTTCCTGGAGCTGATGGACCACGGCCTGGACATCGAGCGCGACGTCCGCGAGGACCTGCTCCGGCTCGCCAAGCAGCTGAACATCCCCCTGCTGGCCACCAACGACTCGCACTACGTGACCGCCGACCAGGCCGACGCCCACGACAGCCTGCTCTGCGTCGGCGTGGGCAAGAACAAGGACGACCCGAACCGCTTCAAGTTCAACGGCTCGGGCTACTACGTGAAGACCGCCGAGGAGATGCGCGAGCTGTTCCGCGACCTCCCGGAGGCCTGCGACAACACCCTGGCCATCGCCGAGCGGGTCGAGTCGTACGAGGAGGTCTTCACCTACGTCGACCGGATGCCGCAGTTCGACGTGCCCGAGGGCGAGACCCAGGCCTCGTACCTGCGCAAGAAGATCGCGGCCGGCCTCCAGCACCGCTACGGCGACAACCCGAGCCAGGAGGTGCTCGACCGGGTCGAGCTGGAGATGGGCGTGATCACCCCGATGGGGTTCGACGCCTACTTCCTCGTGGTCGCCGACATCTGCCAGTACGGCCGCGACAACGGCATCCCGGTCGGCCCCGGCCGAGGCTCGGCGGCCGGCTCGATGGTCGCCTACCTGACCGGCATCACCCAGCTCGACCCGCTGGAACACGACCTGCTGTTCGAGCGCTTCCTCAACCCCGAGCGCATCAACCCGCCGGACGTCGACATCGACTTCGACGACCGCCAGCGCGACCAGATGGTGCGCTACGTCACCGAGAAGTACGGCTCCGCGTACACCGCGCAGGTCAACACCTTCGGCACGATCAAGGCCAAGGCGGCCGTCAAGGACGCCAACCGGATCCTCGGCTACCCGTTCTCGATGGGCGACCGGATCACCAAGGCGATGCCGCCGGACGTGATGGGCAAGGGCGTCCCGCTGGCCGACCTCTTCAACGAGAAGCACCCCCGCTACAACGAGGGCACCGAGATCCGGGGGCTCTACGCGAACGAGCCGGACGTCAAGAAGATCATCGACACCGGCCTCGGCATCGAGGGCCTGATCCGCGGCACCGGCGTGCACGCGGCCGCGGTGATCCTCTCCTCGACGCCGCTGCTCGACCTGATCCCGCTGCACATGCGGGACAAGGACGGCACCATCATCACCGGCTTCGACTACCCGTCGTGCGAAGCCATGGGCCTGATCAAGATGGACTTCCTGGGTCTGCGGAACCTGGGCATCATCGACCACTGCATCAAGATCGTGAAGGCCAACCGGGGCGTCGACGTCGACATCGACAACATCCCGATCGACGACCCCACCACCTACCAGCTGCTCGCCCGCGGCGACACCCTCGGCGTCTTCCAGCTCGACGGCGGCCCCATGCGCGCCCTGCTGCGCCTGATGAAGCCCACCGAGTTCGCCGACATCTCCGCCGTCTCCGCGCTGTACCGGCCCGGCCCGATGGGCATGAACTCGCACACCAACTACGCGCTTCGCAAGAACGCCCAGCAGGAGATCATCCCGATCCACCCCGAGCTGGAGGAGCCCCTCAAGGAGGTCCTCGGCCCCACCTACGGCCTGATCGTCTACCAGGAGCAGGTGCAGCGCGCCGCCCAGGTGCTCGCCGGCTACTCGCTCGGCCAGGCCGACCTGCTCCGCCGGGCGATGGGCAAGAAGAAGAAGGAGGTGCTGGAGAAGGAGTTCGTCCCCTTCCACGCCGGCTGCAAGGAACGCGGCTACTCCGACGAGGCCATCCAGGCGGTCTGGGACGTCCTGGTCCCGTTCGCCGGCTACGCGTTCAACAAGTCGCACTCCGCCGCGTACGGCCTGGTCTCCTACCAGACCGCCTACCTCAAGGCCAACTACCCCGCCGAGTACATGGCCGCCCTGCTCACCTCGGTCGCCGACGACAAGGACAAGATGGCGGTCTACCTGGCCGAGTGCCGGCAGATGGGCATCAAGATCCTCTCCCCCGACGTCAACGAGTCGGTGGTCGACTTCACCGCCGTCGGCAGCGACGTCCGGTTCGGCCTCAAGGCGGTGCGCAACGTCGGCGTGCCCGTGATCGAGTCCCTGGTGCGCACCCGCGACGAACAGGGCAAGTACACCTCCTTCGCCGACTTCCTGGACAAGGTCGAACTGGTGGTGTGCAACAAGCGCACCGTCGACTCCCTGATCAAGGCCGGCGCCTTCGACTCGCTCGGCCACTCCCGGCTCTCGCTCAGCACCGTGCACGAGAGCGCGATCGACGCCGTCACCGGGGTGAAGAAGCAACAGGCCATCGGGCAGGACGACCTGTTCGGCGCCCTCGACGGCGGCAACGACGGCCCCGGCATCGGACTGGACTTCCAGCTCACCGAGAACGAGTGGCCGCGCCGCCAACTCCTCGCCCTGGAACGCGAGATGCTCGGCCTCTACGTCTCCAGCCACCCGCTCGACGGCGCCGAGCACATCCTCTCCCAGAGCCGCGACACCTCGATCGCCGAACTGCTCGGCTCCGGCCGCTCCGAGGGCGAGGTGCGCCTCGCCGGGCTGATCACCGGCGTCGACCGGCGGATCAACAAGGCCGGCAACGCGTGGGCGATCATCACCCTCGCCGACCGCGACGGCTCGGTCGAGGTGCTGTTCTTCCCCGCGACCTACAACCTGATGGCCGAGCAGATGATCGAGGACAACGTGATCTCGATCCGCGGCCGGCTCAACGAGCGCGACGGGTCACTGAGCGTCTTCGGCCAGGAGATCACCACCCTCGACGTCTCCTCCGCCGAACTCGGCACCAAGCCGCCCGTCCACATCACCGTCCCCGCCGCCCGGATCAACCCCCGGGTCGTCGCCGAACTCAAGCTCGCCCTCCAGGCCCACCCCGGCGACGTCCCGGTCCGGCTACTCACCACCAACTGGGACAAGAACACCCTCTACGAGCTCGGCTTCCGGGTGAACCCGGACAACGGGCTCGCCTCGGACATCAAGACCCTCCTCGGCAACCGGGCCTGGGCGGGGGCGAGCGTCCGGTCCTGACCCAGGCGTCACGGCGCCCCCCGGTCCGGGACCTCACGGTCCGGACCCGGGGGCGCCGGCTCGTCCGGAGCGCAGTCGAAGGTCCGGCGCGAATTCGTCGCGACGGCCTTTCACATCGGCGCCGTCGGCCTGCCAGACTGGCGTCGAGGGCGGCTCAGGGACGGATGGCCACGGCGGCCAGGCAGGACGCCTGGGCGTCGCTGATCCGTTCGTCGTCCGGCTCGGGGCGCCAGCGGGGGGTGGAGGTGATGCCGGGGTCGAGGAGGTCCCAGCCGGTGAAGAACCGGCTGAACTCGTCGTGGTCGCGGGCCCGGACGGGGTTGCCGTTGTCGCGGTAGACCCGCTCCATCCGGGCCGCGTCCTGGGGGGCGTAGTCGGGGGTGAAGTGGCTCATCACGAGGGCCGAACCGCGGACCGGCATCGCGTTCCTGAGGGTCTCGGCGATCTCGTGGGCACCCTCGGGGACGAAGTGGAGCAGGGCGACGAGACTCAGGGCTATCGGCCGGGTGAAGTCGAGCACACCGGTGGCCCGAACCGCCTCCAGCAGGGCCTCGGGCTCGCGGACGTCGGCCTGGACGTACGCGGTACGCCCTTCGGGGCTGCTGTGGAGGAGGGCCTGGGCGTGGGTGAGGACGATGGGATCGTTGTCGGCGTAGACGATCCTGGCCCGCGGTTCGGTCCGCTGGGCGATCTCGTGGACGTTGGGCGAGGTGGGGATGCCGGTGCCGACGTCGAGGAACTGGGTGATGCCGCTCCGGGCGAGTGCGCGGGTGGCGCGGTGCATGAAGGCCCGGTTGGCGCGGGCCGCGAACGGAGCCTGCGGGAAGACGGCGAGGGCGTGTCCGGCGGCCTCCCGGTCGGCGGGGAAGTTGGTCGTGCCGTCGAGGAAGTAGTCGTACATCCGTGCCGTGTGGGGGCGGTGGATCGCGAGGTTGACCTCGGCGTCCGACGGTGTGACGGTCTCGTCGTGCTGCTCTGCTGCCATGCGTTTCCCCCTGCGTCGGCTGTTGTCACGCCCGCAGGCCGGCGCGCACCACGAACCCCGTGGTGAGGCGTGGCGAACCCCTGGCGCGGGCCATCGTCCACTATGCCCACACCCCGCAGCGGACAATCAAGCGCCGTCCCGCCTCGACGGGCGCGGGCTGCCCGGCTCGACCGGGGGCGTCCGTCCCGGAGTCCGACCCGACCGCTTCCGATCGAATATGACTGATCATCATTTAACTCATCATCAATGTCAGGTCGTATAAGCCTTTTTGTGATTGCCTTCACATTCGGCTCCCCGGAACGATTGGATGTCCGTAGGGAGGACGGCGCGTCCTCCACGGACCCCACCGTGCCCGACCCCGGGTCGGCCGAACGTCGTCCCCCGGGGGCCGACGAGGAGGATCATTGACCAGTGACGACGAGTGGGCAGCGGTTCGGCCCACTCACCGACTGTCGTACCGGCCGTTCTGCGAGCGCCACGAGAAGGCCTGGCGTGCGGTCGCCCGGGCGCGGCTGCACGACCCGGAACTCGTCGAACAGGCGGTCCGCGGCATCCGCCGGGAACTGCGGCAGAACTGGGTCGGCGTCCTGAGCCAGCCCGACGTCGAGGCCCACGCCTGGATGATCGCCAAACGGTGCATCGCCGACCGGGAGTTGAGCACCGGCCAGACCCCGCCCAGGGCGGTCCTCCCGGACTGGGCCGTCGCCATCCGGCGCGCCCACGCCCAGGCCCGCATCAGCCTGGAGAACCTCGACAACGACTACGAGGCGCTCTACAAGGCGATCCTGCGTCTGCCGGAGCGCCAGTACGACATGATCGTCCTCCGCTACATGCTGGAAATCGACTACCCGCTGATCGCCACCTACCTCGGCATCACCGAGACCAACGCCCGCACCACCACCAGCCAGGGCCTGGCCAGGCTCCGCCGGCTCCTCGGCGCCGAGACCACCACGGAGGACATGAAGTGACACGGGGACACGACCGCCGGGCAGCCGCCCCCTGGAACTGGCCCTACGGGTACGACGACGAACCCGATCAACCGGTCGAGCTGCCCGACGGCGTGTCCGCCCCCGACCTGCGCCGCCTCGTCCGCGCCCGATCCCCCCTGGGCGCCGAACACCTCCAGGCCCGCCACGAACTCGACCTCGCCGCGACCCTGATCATCGCCCAGCCCGAGGCCGCCGACTCCCTGAAGGCCCTCACCAACAACCGGCAGCGCGTCCACCCCGGCGGCGCGCTCGTCCTGGCGGCGCTGCTCCACCTGACCGGACACGACGACGGCTGCCAGTTCTGGCTGCAGTTCGCCGCCGGCGGCGGCAGCACCACCGCCGCCAGCTGCCTGTCCTTCCTGCACGCCAGCCGCGGCGAGTTCCGCGACTCCGACTACTGGCGCAACCAGGCCGACCGGCTGGCCGCCGAACCCCGCGACCGGGCCGCGCCGACCGCTCCCTGGCCCGGCCGGCCGCTCCCGCCCGCCGTGTGGGCCGAGACCCTCGCCGCCTGCCACGAGGGCCTGACGCTGCGCCTGCCGGCCCGCGTCGCCGCCGTCGTCCACCAGCTGCCCGTCGACTCCGACGACGAGGACCACGGCGAGATCCCCCAGCCCTCCCCCACCCTCGTGGACGACCTCGCCCACGCCTCCGGACACTCCCACCACCGCTGACACCCGTCCCCGGCGGCACCCCCGCCGTCGCCGAGCTGCTCAGCGGCCGTCGCCGCTTCCTTCCGCGCTCGCTGCACGGCCTGGCCGCCACCCTGCCCGGGGTGTACGACCTGCTGCCGGACTTCCGGTGCGTCGAGACCGACGACGGACCGCGCCGACTCCACCTCGACGACGTCCACCGCCTCGGCGGCGACCCTGACCTCGCCGCCGCCGCACGGGCCGCACGGGCCGCGGAGTCCCGTGCACCCTTCCTCCCCCGCACCCGCGCCGTCGTCGGCATCGGCCAGCCGACCGTCCAGGGCCTGCGGCTCACCGGGGACGGCGTCGAGCCGCTGCTGACGGCACCGCGCACCCACGCCGGCGGCCGCCCGTACCGGAGCGAGACCGGCGAGATCGTCCGCTGGGACCGCGGCGGGGACGGTCTCGTCCCCCGCGACGCCGCCGCGCCCTCCGCCTCGAACGCCGTCCTGTACGTGTCCGGCCGGCACGGCACCCTCCCCTCGGACCCGAACGTCCTGGAGCTCGTCCGGTCCGTGCTCACCGACCGGCGGCCGGCCGCCCATCGGCCCCACCCGGCCACGGGATCCCTCCAGCGCCCCGGGCTCGGCCTGTCCCTCCCCGAGACGGCCGTCTCCGGGCAGCCGTGGCCGCTGATGGTGCACGGCGCACCGCCGGAGGACACCGCCTGCCGCATCGTCGAGGAGGCCACCGGGGTGACCGTGGCCACACCCCGGCTCCTCCTCAGCGAGGCGACCCTGGTCGCCGCTGTCACGCTCCCCCGGCCGGGCCTCTACCGAGTCACCGTCACCTCGGGCGCCGAACGGGTCAGCGATCTCCTCCTGGTCACCGGCCTCGTCTGACACCGCCACAGGAAGGGCGGCCGGAGCGCACTGCTCCGGCCGCCCTTCCGCATCCCGGGGGCCGGTCGGCCCGCTGTCCCACACACCAGGGTGAATGCCTCCTCATTTGGAGGCAATAAAGCTATATGTCGGATTTTCAGAAGTCATACTACACCCGTACGGTCACTGTGGGTAGCGACTCATTCACTGCGCGTCCCTGCCCCACGGTTGCCCGCCCACATCACCACCACCGTCCAGCACACCGTGTGACACCGGGTCGCTCAATCGAAGGGAATTCTCATGAGGCGCTGTCCACCCATCAGCGGAGGCGAGCGAAGACGCCATGGACCGGTAGCGCTCCGAAACCGCCTCACCCGGGCGGCGCTGCCCCTCCTCGTCGCGTTCGCCACCGCGTCCGCGTCCTTCACCGCGCCCGCGGCCGCGTACGCCGCCGACAACCCGACCACGTCCACCGCCGGTGGCGCCGGCGCCACCGACCGTCACACCGGCCGTCAGCTGCCGGTGACCCTGACGAAGACCGGCACCGACCTCGCCACCGGCAGCACCACCACCGCCTCGCCCGGCGACCCGATCCGCTGGGTGGTCTCCGCCACCAACCCGGAGAACACACCGGTCTCCACCACGATCACCGACGTGATCCAGGGCGGACCGGGCAGCACCCCGCAGGCCCAGACCTATGTGCCCGGCTCGCTCCAGGTGCCCCCGGGCTTCAGCAAGGAGTGGTCCACCAACGGCGGCACCACCTTCACCACGACCGACGAGGGCACGGCCACCAACGCCGTCCAGGCGACCAACCCCAAACTCTCCGCGCCCGCGACCGGCGCGGTCGTCCCGATCCCGCCACCGTTCAAGCCGGTCAACACGGCCACCGGTGGCGACGGCTTCACCCCCATCCTCTTCACCGCCACGATCAACGGTGTCGCCACGCCCCAGGCCTGGAACATCTACCACCACGGGTCCTCGAACACCGCCGCCGTGGTCTGCACGGACCTGCTGACCAACGGCCCCTGCCCGACCCCGAGCGGCGCACCCACCACCTGGCCGCAGCCGCTGAACTCCTCGGTGCCCGGCGCGACCACCGGCGACCTCGGCAGCACCCGCACCCCGACCTACGTGCTGGACGGCTCCAAGCTGTACTACGCGGCGGTCGACCGGGCCGTCTACCAGCGCATCGGAGTCGGCTGCATCGACCTCCAGGCCCAGGCCAGCTGCGGTTTCACGGTCCTCCAGCAGGGCAGCGGTTCGACCATCGGCGGCGTCGTCGAGGCACCGAACGGGTTGATCTACGCGGTGTCCAGCACCGGAGAGATCCTCTGCTACGACCGCACCACCAACGCCTCCTGCGGCACCTTCGACATCGGGCTGCCCCCCAACGAGCCCACCGGCTTCCCCGGTGACTACGTCGGCACCATGACGGTCATCAACGGCAAGGTCTACGCCACCGACAACCAGCAGAACCCGCTGCCGGGGGTGATGGGCTGCTTCGACCCGTCGACCGGCGCCGCCTGCACCGGCTGGGCCACCCCCAAGGTCATCGTCACCCCCATCAGCAGCGGACCCGCCCGGGTCGACAACGTCTTCGCGATGCACGACTCCTCGGGCGCCGCCACCGGCGTCTGCACCATCGCGGGCGGCGTCTACCAGCAGACCAACCCGCCGATCGGCACCCCCGTCTGCTTCGACTTCGCCGGCAACCCGATCGCCGCGCCCCCCGGTCTCCAGGCCCTGGTCAGCACCAACGTCGGCCCCGGTGAGGCCAACTACCAGGTCCCGTTGACCATCACCTCCCCCAACGGGCACCTGGAGACCGAGTTCCCGTTCTGGCTCTACACGGGCAACACCCCGACCCTGAGCAGCAGCCTGTTCTGCTACGACTGGACGATCCAGGGCCCGTGCACCCGGTACGGCACCGACGGCGTCGTCAACGGCCCGCCCAACGTCAACGGCGGCAACACCAGTCCGTACGGCTTCGCCTACGACGGCCAGTGCAAGTACAGCCTCGGCGACACCGGCTTCCTGTTCTCCCTCGACCCGGTCACCGGGGCCTCGCCCTGCCTCAAGACCAGGGCCCAGAGCACCATCAACCCCTCGGCGTACTACTGCGACGGGCTGACCGGACACGTCAGGTCCTACGGGACGGTCAGCCTCGTCGGCATCGACCCGACCACCGTCGACTTCGCCCAGTCCACGGTGACCGTGCTGGCGTCCGACGGCACCACCATCGGCACCTTCCCGTTCGACCCGGCCACGGGGACGGCGGACATCTCCTCGGTATCGATCACCGACCAGCCCATCCAGGTCATCGGCAACATCGACCTCATCAGCGACTCCTCCTTCACCGGCGGCCAGCCGCAGATGCAGGTCACCTTCGTCGGTGACGCCCCGCAGATCTGCTACGACACCACGGTGGGCACGGACTGCTCCGTCACCTCCGTCTCCGACCACGCCTCCGCCGTCACCAACGGCGGCGCTCCCGTCACCTCCAACACCGTCACCCTCCAGGTCACTCCCGGTCCGGAGTGTGCGCCGCAGCTGACGATCAACAAGGAGGTCTGCACCTCGGGCAACGCCGCCGACTGTGCGAACGGTGGACCCGGGCCATGGGCGAAGAGCGCGACGGTCGCTCCCGGTGGCACCGCCTACTGGCGGATCACCGTCACCAACACCGGCAACATCCCCGTCACCGGGATCACGCTCACGGACAGCGTCTCGCCGTCGTGTGTGACAGCCGCGGGAACGTTCGACCTCGCGGCGGGGGCTTCGCACCAGGTCTTCTGTGACCTGACGAACATCACCCAGCACACCGTCAACACCGTGACCGCGTCGGGCCACAGCCCGGACGGCACCCCGGTCACCACGCCCCCGTCCGAGGCGACGGTGGACGTACCGTCGATCAGCATCAACAAGGAGGTCTGCACCTCCACCAACGCCGCCGACTGCGTCGAGGGCGGTCCGGGCCCCTGGGCCAAGAGCACCACCATCCCCTCCGGCGACACCGCGTACTGGCGGATCACCATCACCAACACCGGCACCGTTCCCGTCACCGGCATCACCCTCACGGACAGCGTCTCCCCGTCGTGTGTGACTGCTGCGGGGACCTTCGACCTCGCCGCAGGGGCTTCGCACCAGGTCTTCTGTGACCTGACGAACGTCACCGCACACACCGTCAACACCGTGACGGCGACGGGCCACGGCCCGGACGGCACCCCGGTCACCACACCGCCGTCCGACGCGACGGTCGACGTTACCCCGCCCGCCGCACCGTCGATCAGCATCAACAAGGAGGTCTGCACCTCCACCAACGTTGCCGACTGCGTGGAAGGCGGCAGCGGCCCCTGGGCCAAGAGCACCACCATCCCCTCCGGGAACACCGCGTACTGGCGAATCACCATCACCAACACCGGCACCGTTCCCGTCACCGGCATCACCCTCACGGACAGCGTCTCCCCGTCCTGCGTCACCGCAGCCGGCACGTTCGACCTGGCGGTCGGGGCTTCGCACCAGGTGTTCTGTGACCTGACGAACGTCACCGCGCACACCGTCAACACCGTGACGGCGACGGGCCACGGCCCGGACGGCACCCCGGTCACCACACCGCCGTCCGACGCGACGGTGGACGTGCCTGCGCCCACTCCGTCGATCAGCATCAACAAGGAGGTCTGCACCTCCACCAACGCCGCCGACTGCGTCGAGGGCGGTCCGGGCCCGTGGGCCAAGAGCACCACCATCCCGTCCGGGAACACCGCGTACTGGCGGATCACGGTGACCAACACCGGCACGGTTCCCGTCACCGGCATCACCTTGACCGACAGCGTCTCCCCGTCCTGCGTGACTGCTGCGGGGACCTTCGACCTCGCCGCGGGTGCTTCGCACCAGGTGTTCTGCGACCTGACGAACGTCACCGCACACACCGTCAACACCGTGACGGCGACGGGCCACGGCCCGGACGGCACCCCGGTCACCACACCGCCGTCCGACGCGACGGTCGACGTTACCCCGCCCGCCGCACCGTCGATCAGCATCAACAAGGAGGTCTGCACCTCCACCAACGTTGCCGACTGCGTGGAAGGCGGTAGCGGCCCCTGGGCCAAGAGCACGACGATCCCGTCCGGGAGCACGGCGTACTGGCGAATCACCATCACCAACACCGGCACGGTACCGGTCACCGGCATCACCCTCACCGACAGCGTCTCCCCGTCCTGCGTCACCGCAGCCGGCACCTTCGACCTGGCGGTCGGTGCTTCGCACCAGGTGTTCTGTGACCTGACGAACGTCACCGCACACACCGTCAACACCGTGACGGCGACGGGCCACGGCCCGGACGGCACCTCGGTCACCACGCCCCCGTCCGACGCGACGGTGGACGTGCCTGCGCCCACTCCGTCGATCAGCATCAACAAGGAGGTCTGCACCTCCACCAACGTTGCCGACTGCGTGGAAGGCGGCAGCGGCCCCTGGGCCAAGAGCACCACCATCCCCTCCGGGAACACCGCGTACTGGCGAATCACGGTGACCAACACCGGCACCGTTCCCGTCACCGGCATCACCCTCACGGACAGCGTCTCCCCGTCCTGCGTCACCGCAGCCGGCACGTTCGACCTGGCGGTCGGGGCTTCGCACCAGGTGTTCTGCGACCTGACGAACGTCACCGCGCACACCGTCAACACCGTGACGGCGACGGGCCACGGCCCGGACGGCACCCCGGTCACCACGCCCCCGTCCGACGCGACGGTCGACGTGACCCCGCCCGCCGCACCGTCGATCAGCATCAACAAGGAGGTCTGCACCTCCACCAACGCCGCCGACTGCATGGCGGGTGGCCCGGGACCGTGGGCCAAGAACACCACCGTGCCTTCGGGGAGCACCGCCTACTGGCGGATCACCGTCACCAACACCGGCAACGTCCCCGTCACCGGCATCACCCTCACGGACAGCGTCTCCCCGTCCTGCGTCACCGCTGCGGGCACGTTCGACCTGGCGGTGGGCGCGTCGCGTCAGGTCTTCTGTGACCTGGCGAACGTCACCCAGCGCACGGTGAACACCGTGACCGCATCGGGCCACGCCCCGGACGGCACCCCGGTCACCACGCCCCCGTCCGAGGCCACCGTCGACGTGACCGGCACCCAGTCGCTGATCGTCGACAAGAAGGTCTGCGAGTCCGACAACGCCGCCGACTGTGGTGCCGGCGGGACCGGGCCGTGGGTCAAGGAGGTGACCCTGCGCAAGGGGAACGGGCCCGCTGACATGTGTGAACCGGACAAGTGCCTGGTCTTCTGGCAGATCACCGTCACCAACGACGGCACCATGGATCTGACCGGCATCACGCTGAACGACGCCCAGGAGCGGAGCTGCGAGACGGCGGCCGGGTCGTTCGACCTGGCGGCGGGAGAGACGAAGACGTTCTACTGCTCCAGCCTGATCAGCAAGGACACGGTCAACACCGTCACCGCCTCCTACGTGCCGCCGAACTCCCCGCCCGGGACGCCACCGGTGACCACTCCGCCGTCCTCGGCGCTCGCCCGGTGCCTCCCGCCGTGCGAGGAGAAGTGCGACCACCACCCCGGTCACGGTCACGGGGATGGCCACGGCCACGGTGACGGCTGGCACCAGAGTGACAGCCCGAAGCAGGAGGACAGCGGTAGCGGCGACCACCTGATGGCGTGGCAGAACCCCTACCTCCAGTACCAGTACCAGGATTGGACACTGCCGACGGAGTTCGACTCGGAGCTGCCCTACCTCAGCACCGGTTTCATGCTGACCGACTTCGACTGGCTGATGCCCCTCCTGGCCGCACAGGGAGGATCGGCCGTGTGACCCCGATCGGGCTGAACCGCCCCTGACAGGGAGAAGGGTGGTGGCCGGGGAAGGACTCCTTCCCCGGCCACCACCTTTCGTGCGTCCCGGCGCGGACCTCGACGCCGAGGTGACCCGAGTCGTCCGCGTGGGTAGGCGAGGAGTCGGACAGTCCACCACTCAGGAGCAGACCAGATGACCTCACCCGAGACCGTTCCCGCCGCCCACTCCGCCGCCCTCGGCGCCGACTCACCGGCCCCGGCCCCCGGCGGGGCGGCACCGACAGGAGGCGGGCCGACCGGGCCGGCCTGGCTGGCGCAGGTGGCGGAGGTGCTGTCCGACGGCATGGACGCGGACGCGGCTCGGGCCTGGGAGCGCAGGGTGCGGCGGGAGTTGGAGCGGTTGGACGGCCGGGTACCGTTCGGCGTGATCCACGACTGGCACTGCTTCACCGTCGGCCCGGTGCTGGCCGAGGCGAGCGAGCGGCACGGCAGGTCCGCCGCACCTCTCCAGGCCGTCCTGGCCTTGCACGCGGGTGCGCTGAGCGGCCGTCGGGTCGACGAGGCCACGTGGCGCGCGGCCCTCGAACCGGAGCTGCGGGAGCTCTTCCAGCACGCGTACCCGTACGCCGAGGCCCATGCCACGGCCGCTGCCGCCGCAGGCTCCTTTGCTCTGGCGAACGGCTACGACGCGGCCGAGGCCACCCGGTACGGCGAGACCTACGCGGAGCTCAACACCACGGCCAACGTGCGGGCCCATGCCGACGCGAACGCGCTGGCCAACTCGGCGGCCCTGGCGGCCGCTTACGCGGCGGCGGATCCGGACGCCTATGCCGAGACCTGCCCGTTCGCCCGGGTCCGCGCGGTGGTGCGGGTGCACGCCGTCGGGCAGGACGAGCAGGGCGAGCGCGCCACCTGGGCGCGGCTGGCCGACGGCCTCGCCGACGGTCTGGCCCGCGCGGACGCGGCCTGAGCCGGGCCGCTCAACGGCTGAGCGGCCCGGGCCCGGGCTGGTTCAGCCCTTGAGCGGCCCACCGTCGATGGCGACCCTGCGGCCGTAGCGGGTGTGCGGGTGATAGTCGTAGGTGGCGTGGTGCTGGACGCAGCGGTTGTCCCAGAACACCAGGGTGTCGGGGGTCCAGCGGATGCGGCAGGTCAGCATGGGCCGCTGGGCCGGCAGCGCGCAGAGCAGATCGAGCAGGGCCCGGCTCTCGTCGGCCGACAGCTGGGGGATGCGCGCGGTGTAGGCCTTGTTGACGTAGAGGATCCTGCGGTCGGTCTCGGGGTGCCGCACCACCAGCGGGTGCTCGTTCTTGGGGATCACGTATCCCGGCGGCGGGGTGTAGCCCTGGAAGGCGACGAGGCCGTCGTGCACGGCGGTCAGGCCGTCGAGCAGTCCGCGCATCGTCGGGGACAGCATCTCGTACGCGAGGTGCATGTTGGCGAACAGGGTGTCGCCGCCGCTGCCCGGTTCCGGTACGCGGGTGATGTAGAGCATCGATCCGAGCGAGGGTTCGGCGTCGGCGGTGCCGTCGGCGTGCCAGCCGTTGCCGGCGACGTTCTCGGCCGCGGCATCGGTGCTGATCTCCAGGATGTACGGATCGGCGTCGACCGGGGGCGGGTTGACGGGGCGCAGTTCGCCGAAGTGCGCGGCGAAGCGCTTGTGGTCCTCGTCCGTCAGGTGCTGGTCGCGGAACACCAGGACGTGGTGGTCGAGGAACGCCTGCTTCAGTTCGGCCAGTTGTTCGCCCGGCAACTCCTGTGAGAGGTCGACGCCGGTGACCTCGGCGCCGATCACCGGGGTGACGGGGTCGACGGCGATGGTCCGGTACTCCTTGGCGGGCCTGGTGGTGACGGCCCTGACGGCGTCCAGTTCGTACTGCTCCATGACCTGCTCCTGTGGTGGGGTGTTCGGTGTCGTCACAGCCCGCGGGCCAGCAGGTCCGCGAGGACCAGCCGGCCGAAGGCGAGGTTGCCGTGGATGGCGTCGTCGGCCTCGCACAGCTCGGGGCGCTGGAGGCCGTCCGGTCCGGTGGTGCGGGCCCGGAGGTCGACGAGCTCGACGCCGAGTTCGTCGAGCGCGGTTCGGACGGTCTCCTGCGCGGCCATGAACACCGCCGGGTCGGACTGCTCCGGCACCCGTTGCGGCGGCAGCACGGCCAGCACCCGCAGGCCGAGGCCGAGGGCATGGCGGTAGAAGGCCAGTGCGTCGCGGACGGTGGCGCGGACGACGGCGTCGAACAGCGGCCCGGTGAGGAAGCCCGGGGCGAAGCCGCCGTCGCGGCGGCGGTGGAGGTGCCAGTTCTCCCGGGTGGCGACGAAGTGCGAGCTGAGGCCGAAGGTGCACACCAGCGGGACCGCGAGGTGCCCGAGGCCGGCCACGTCCAGGTCGGCCAGGAAGCTCCGGTAGTAGGCGTCGGCCTCGGCCTTGCGGAACACGACGTCGTGCTCGCGCGGCTCGAAGAAGTCGTCGGTGAACTCGCGCCCGGCGCCGATCGGACCGCCCTGGAAGGGGATCCGGGCGGCCTTCGCGGCCCGTCCGATCGGGCCCGCGTGCGAGTCGCCGAGCAGCAGGAACCTAGCGGGGGCGGTAGTAGTCGAGGACGGCGTCGTCACAGGTGTCCACCCCCTTCGGCTCCGCCGCCGGCGCGCCGGTGGGGACCGGGCGCGGCTCGGCCGCCGGGCGCGGGTCCGCCGCCGGCCGGGACAGCCCGGCCATGAAGTGGCGCATGACGAAGTCGACGCCCTCGGGCGTCACTTCACGCAGGTTCGGCGCGTAGAACCGGCTGCGGAACGGCAGGCCCGTGATGAGTTCGTACGACGGGAAGTAGTCCACGTCGTCGAGTTCCCGGGTCAGTTGCCCGGCCACCGTCCGCAGCAGCGACTTGGAGTAGGTGTTGGCGGTGAGCGCGTGGCCGCCGGTGGCGGTCGCGGTCAGCGGGTGCGGTGAGACGGTCAGCAGGACCCGCAGCCGGGGGTTGGCCTCGCGGGCCAGGGCCAGGGCCCGCGTCAGGTCGCGGCGGACCTCCTCGAAGGTGAACTGGTGGAAGACGTGGCGGTCCGGGTCGAAGGTGCCGCGCACGGTGCCGGGGCAGGACGGCAGGACGGTGCCGTCGGCACGGTCCCGCCACGCCTCGGTCAGGCCCATGGTGAAGACCAGGCAGCCGGCTTCGGTGACGGCCTCGCGGATGGCGGTGAGGGTCCTGACCCGGGCCGCCAGCATCTCCTCGGCGGAGGCGTGGCCGCCGGGTTCGACGGACGGGCGGCAGGGGTCGTGGTACCGGCCGTCCTCCAGCCACGCCTCGGTGGGCGGGGTCGTGCGGCCGAAGGCCCAGGAGAGCCACTGGCGCAGCATGGCGGCGGTGTAGATGTTCCCGGTGCGGAACGAGAACACCCCGTAGTGGCGCGCCCTGCGCTCCTCCTCGGTCAGCCCGGGCGGGGCCGGTTCCGCGTCGTACCAGTTCATGCCCCGCTCCAGCAGGGCCCGGCCGATGTGCGCGGCGAAGCAGGATCCCGCGGTGAGGACCGGTTCGTCCTGCCCGATGGCGAACGCGGGCGTCCACAGGTCGTCGATGGCGAGCGGGTCCGGCTCGGCCACGGCGGAGCGCCAGAACGAGCGCGCGGGGAGGGACTGGTAGGGGTTCACGAGGGACGGTCTCCGATGGTCGGGCGGGGCGTCGGTGCGGGACGGGAGCGGCTGGTGCGGCCCGGAGCACCGGGGCCGGGGAGCGTGCCGGGATCACCTTCGGGGGCGGTCGCCGCGCTCCCCGGGCGGGTCGTCCGAGGCCGCGTCGATCGCCGCCGCCACCGCGTGCACATGGGGCGGGCGGACGATGCCGTAGTGCGTCGTGTCGAGCCGGTGCCAGGTGCTGGGTTCCGGGAGGTGCGGGCGCCACAGCTCCCGCTGCCGCTCCGGTGACCCGGGCGAGGGCAGCCCCGGTACCGGTCGCCCGGCCAGCCACAGCCGGCTGGGCGTGGCGCTCAGCAGCGGCATCCGGTACTCGGCCATGCTCCGCAGGTTGGCCCGGCAGCACCGGACCAGGCGTTCGGCGTAGCCGTGCGCCTCGGGGCCGGCCGGCCCCGACCCGCCCTGACCGAGTTCGTGTTCGAACACCGCCTGGAGCTGGGCGTCGTCGTAGCCCTGGAAGAGCGCGCCGGAACCGGGCGGCGGCGGGTCGATCAGGTGGACGCCGTGGACCGGCCGGCCGATCGCCTCCGCCTCCGCGGCCATCCCCATCACCGCCCAGGCGCCGAAGGACCAGCCGGCCAGGTGCAGTCGCCGGGTGCCGTCCGCGAAGCGGGCCCGCAGGGCGGCGGCGTAGCGGCGTGCCCGCTCGGCGAGCGTCCAGTCCGCGGCCCCGGGCCGTTCCAGCGCGGGATCGGCGATCAGGCAGACGGTCAGCCGGGGGCCCAGTGCCGACACCAGGGACCGGTAGGCCTGGATGTCGCCGCCGACCGGGTGCACCAGGCACAGCACGTCGGCTCCGGTACCGTGCTGCCAGACCACCGGGACCACGTCCTCGGTGGCGACGGCCCCGGTGGGTGCCGCCTCGGACAACCGGGTGAGGATCTCGGTGAGGGAGACCCGGTGGCTGAACCGCGCGACGTCGAGCTCGACATCGAGGTGACGTTTCACCACGCCGATCAGGTCGAGCAGGGTCAGCGAGTCGGCGCCCAGGTCGTAGAGCGGGGCGTCGGGATCGATGTGGTCGACGTCCAGCCAGTCGCACAGCCAGCCGCGGAGCAGGACGGCCGCGCTCAGGTCCGCCGCGTCGGCCGCACCGGCCGCACCGGCCGCGGTGGCGCCGTCGGCGGACACCGGTGACGTGTCGGCAGGCACGAGGGCCCGGGCGCCGGGCGCCGCGTAGAACGCGCGGGACTCCCGGAGGTCGGTGGTGGAGACCAGCACCTGCGGCAGCTGCAGTCCCACTGCCCGCGCGAACACCCGCTGGCCCTCGGCCACCGTCAGGCCGACCGAGAGGTGCGCCCGGTGGCGGGCGTCGGCCTGGGGCACGCGCAGCGCCATGCCGGTCTCGCTCCACACGTCCCAGTTCACGCCGATCCGGACGGTGGACTCGGCCTCGCCGGACCGGTACTGGGCGAAGCCGTCGAGCAGGCTGTTGGCGGCCGCGTAGTCGAACTGGCCGACGCCGCCGAGCTCCGCGGACATCGACGAGCAGTAGACCGCCGTCGACGGCCGGTAGCGCTCGATCAGCTGCTCGACCAGCAGGGCGCCCTGCAGCTTGGCGGCGGACGCGTGGCTCATCGCCCCGGCGTCGCGCCGGGTGATCATGCCGCCGCTCGCCGCCCCGACGGCGTGGACCACTCCGTCGAGCCGCTCGGTGTGACGGCCGATCCGGGCCAGGACCTCCTCGGGCGTGGACTCGGCGAGGTCGGCGTCGACCAGTTCGACCCGGTCGGCCCAGGGCGTCAGCTCCTCCGGCAGTCGGGGGCGCCTGGCCAGCAGCAGGACCCGGGCGGCGCCGTGCTCCAGCAGCCAGGCGGCGATGCCGCGGCCGATCCCGCCGGTGCCGCCCAGGACCAGGTGCACGCCCCGGTCGGGTGGTCCGGCGGAGCCCGGGACGGCCGGGGACACCGGCAGCGTGACCTGCTCCCACCAGTGGCCCCGGCGCAGCGCCAGCCGGCGCGGAAGTACGGCAGCGTCCGCCGTGGTCGCGGTCTCGGCGAGCAGCGCCGCCAGGGGTGCGGCCCAGGAGGCGGGGTCGGCGTCGGGGAGGTCGACCCAGTGGCCCGCCGCGACTCCCTCCTGGGGTGCCACCTCGGCGGCACCGGCCAGCAGGCCCGCTTCCGGCCGCCCCACCGGGCCGTCCACCGGCCTCGCCCGGTAGGACAGCCACCACGGCCTGAGCCGGAGTGACCGGGTGGCCTCGGCAGCGGCCCGCAGCAGCGCGGCCGGAGTGTCCAGGCAGGCCCAGCGGGCCCTGGCCAGGCTGTCCCGGCCGACCGGCCCGCCGATCCCGAGCGGCAGCGCGTGCAGCCAGTCGATGCCGCCGTCGCCCGCTCCCGTGTCCGCCAGGGCGTCGAGGAGCCGGCCGAGCGAGGCGGGGTCGGCCGGGTCGACCTCGTAGGCGTCGTCGCCCCGCCGGGCGAACGCCTCGGCGGCGTGGACCCGCACCACCCGGGCGTGGGTGGCCTCGAAGGCGCGGACCGCGTCCGGGGGCGCCGGTCCGTCGGTGAGCAGCACCAGCAGCCGGGAGGCGGGCGCACCGGTCGCCGTGCCCGCGCGGCGCAGCCGGGCCCAGTGCGGCTGGTGCAGCCAGGCGTCCTCCGGCAGGCGCCGCGGGACGTCGGCGGCGGCCGGAACCGCCGGGCGGGCCGGGGCCGGGGTCGCGGTGGCGCGGGGGAAGTCGAACTCCGCCAGCGCGAAGGCGGGCGGCGGGAAGTCCCAGGGTGCCTGGGCGGGGCCGGCGGGCCAGTCGATCCTCGCTCCGGCCAGCCAGGCCGCGGCCGTCTCCTCGGCGGTGCGGCCTTCGGCCGGGACGGGTTCCCCGGTACGGGCCTCCTCCGTTCCCGCGTCCGTGATCGGCGCCGCACCGCGCAGCCAGGCGACGGCGGTGGCGGCGTCGGGGCAGACCGCCGCCAGCCGTCGGCGGCGGGCGGGACGGCCCGCCTGGAGGTGGCGCAGTACCTGCGGATAGGCGGCGGGCCGGGCCTCCAGGTAGTCGGCGATCCGGGCGGCGTCGGCGCGCAGGGCCGCCTCGCTGCTGCCGGAGAGCAGCAGGCAGGGAGTCGCGGCGGTGTCCGGCGCCGCTGCGCCCGCCGTCCCCGGGGCCGGCCGGTCGGCCTCCAGCACGGCGTGGGCGTTGGTGCCGCCGATCCCGAAGCTGCTCACCGCCGCGATGCGGTCCCGGCCGGCGGGCCAGGGCCGGGCCTCGGTGGGGATGTGGAACGGCGTGGGGTCGGCGCCGAGCTGCGGGTTGAGGGCGTGGAAGCCGACGTTGGGCGGGATCACGCCGTGGTGGACGGCGAGCGCGGCCCGTACCAGTCCGACCACTCCGGCCGCCGCGCCCAGGTGTCCGATCTGGCTCTTGACCAAGGTCAGTGCGCAGTGGCCGGAGCGGTCCAGGTCGAAGGCCTGGCGCAGGGCGCCGACCTCGACCGGGTCGCCGAGCCGGGTGGCGGTGCCGTGGGCCTCGACGTAGCCGAGGTCGGCGCCGGTGCGACCGCTGCGGCGCAGGGCGGCACGGATCACCTCGCGTTGCCCGGCGAGTGAGGGGGCACTGTAACTCAGCTTGTCGGAGCCGTCGTTGTTCAGCGCCGAGCCGGTGATCAGGGCGTAGACGGTGTCGCCGTCGCGGCGGGCCAGGCGGAGCGGCTTGAGCACCACCACGCCGACGCCGCTGGCGCCGATGGTGCCGCTCGCGTCGTCGCTGAAGGGCCGGCAGTGGCCGTCCACGGAGAAGATGTGCTGCGGCTGGTAGCGGTATCCGTCGGTCAGGGTCGGGTCGACCAGGACTCCGCCGGCCAGCATCACCTCGGCGTCGCCCTGGCGCAGCATCCCGGCGGCGACGTGGACGGCCACCAGGGAACTGGCGCAGGCCGCCTGGGCGGTGAAGGCGGGGCCGGTCAGCCCCAGGTGGTAGGCCGCCTTGGTGGCGAGGAAGTCCTTGTCGTGGTGCAGGGCCAACTGGAAGCCGTCGGGCAGGCGTTCGGGGTCGGCCTCGCGGAGCATGGACTGGAAGTAGGTGTTCTCGCCGGCGCCGGCGACCAGGCCGACGCGCAGACCCGACGGGTCGGCGATCCCGGCGTGTGCCAGTGCCTCGACACAGCTCATCAGCAGGTGCCGTTGCTGGGGGTCCATCAGCCGGGCCTCCGGCCGGCTGATGCCGAAGTGGTCCGGGTCGAAGTCCAGTGGGCCGTCCAACTGGCTGCGTGCCCCGACCAGGCCGTCGGCGGCGTCGAAGTGTTCGATGCCGGTGCCGCCCGTGGTGACCATCCGCCAGAACGCGGAGAGGTCGGACGCGCCGGGGAGCCGGACCGCCATGCCGACGACCGCGATCGGCTCGTCCACGGCGGTCGGCTCGTCCACGGTGACCGACTCGTCCACGGCGGGCGGGCCGGTCACAGCGAGCGGGTCGGTGGCGGCGGCCGGTGCGGGCCGGTCCAGGAAGGCGGCCAGCGCCCGTATGGTGACGTGTTCGAAGAGGTCGGCGACGGTGAAGCGCAGGCCCGCCTCGGTGGTGCAGCGGAGGTGGAAGCGCATCAGGGCCAGGCTGGAGGCGCCGGCGTCGAAGAAGGTCTGTCCCGGGTCGATCGTCAGACCGGTGACCGTCTCGAAGGCCTCGGTCAGCAGGGCTTCGCGTGCCGTCAGGCCGGCCGCGCGGGCCGTCGGCCGGCGCAGTTCCCGCCCGGCGGAGCGC
This sequence comes from Kitasatospora sp. NPDC096204, assembly GCF_044763205.1. NCBI lineage: Bacteria > Bacillati > Actinomycetota > Actinomycetes > Kitasatosporales > Streptomycetaceae > Kitasatospora > Kitasatospora sp. NPDC096204. The sequence continues at coordinate 134,548 of NZ_JBIWFT010000006.1, read as the reverse complement.
AGCGCGCCCCGGCGGTCCAGCTTGCCGCTGGGGGTCCTGGGCAGCTCCTTCACCACCCGGAAGCGGGCGATTCGGACGTGTCCCGGCAGCAGCGGCGCCAGGTGCGCGGTGAGGTCCTCGGCGGTGGGCGCCTCGCCGCGGCACTGCAGGCAGGCCACCAGCTCCCCGCCGTCGGGGGCCACCACGGCGTTGACGACGTCCGGGTGCCGCAGCAGGGCCGCCTCGACCTGTCCCGGTTCGAGCCGGTGTCCGCTGAGCTTGATCTGGTCGTCGTCGCGGCCCAGGAAGTGCAGCCGCTCCTGCCGGTCGAACCGGGCCCGGTCGCCGCTGCGGTAGCACAGGCCGAGGCCTGGCAGCTCGACGAAGCGCGTGGCGTTGAGCTTCGGGTCACCGAGGTAGCAGCGCGCCACCATGGTGCCGCCGATCAGCAGGGCGCCGGCCCGGCCGGGGGGAACGGGCTCGTCGGCCTCGTCGACCACCGTGAGCACCGCGCCCGCCACCGGCCGCCCGATGGCGGGGCGCTCGGGCCACCGGGACGGGTCGCCGTCCAGGCACAGGCCGCTCACCACGTGGGTCTCGGTCGGGCCGTAGTGGTTGAACAGCCGTGCGCCGGGCAGGCCGGCGAACCAGCGGCGGATCGCGTCGGTGCACACCAGCTGCTCGCCCGCGGTGACCACCTCCCGCAGCCGGGAGGGGTAGCGGCCCAGGTGGACGGCGTGCTCGGCGAGGAGCTGGAGGGCCACGTAGGGCATGAAGACGCGCTCGATCCCGGCCGTCTCCAGCTGCTCCAGCAGTGCGGGGGCGTCCTGGCGCCAGCCGGGCCGCACCAGGTGCAGGCAGCCGCCGCCGCACAGCGTCCCGAAGACCTCCTGGAAGGACACGTCGAAGGAGAGCATGGAGAACTGCTGGGTGGCCGCCGGGGCCGACAGTCCTCCCGACTCGGCCTGCCACTGCAGCAGGTTGGCCAGGGTGCGGTCGGACACCTGCACGCCCTTGGGGACACCGGTGGAGCCCGAGGTGAACAGGGTGTAGAGCGGACGGGCTCCGCGGTGCGCCGGGGCGGCGGCGGGTGCGGCCGCCGTGGTGAGGGGTGACAGCACCACCGGGTGGCGTGCGACGCGGCCCGGGTCGACGGCGTCGAACTCCGGGTCACCGCCCGGCGGGAGCAGCACGCACAGCGGCTGCGCCTGGTCCAGCACCTGTCGGCGCAGGGCCGGCGGGTAGGACGGGTCCAGCGGCACGATGGTCACGTTGAGCCGGACCAGTGCCAGCAGCGCCACCACGTGCTCGACCGACGGCCGCAGGTGCAGCGCGACGCAGCACGGGCGGTCGTCCTCCTCCGGCAGCGGGTGGGCGGCCCGCAGTTCGGCGGCGAGCGCCGCGGCGTGGGCGTCGAGTTCGGCGTAACTCACCGACCGGCCTTCGGACTTCAGGGCCGGTGCGGCGGGTGTGCGCGCGACCTGCCGGGCGAAGCCCTCGGCCACCGTCGTCCAGGCGAGCGCCGTCGGGGCGCCGCGGCCGGGTTCCGGAAGCCCGCGGCGGTAGGGCGCCGCCAGGTCGGCCGGGGTCGCCGTCCCGCCGTCGGTGAGCAGGTCCAGGCCCCGCCGGAACAGGCCCGCCATGGCCGCCGCCTCGGCGGCGTCGAAGCGCTCCTCGGCGTACTCCCACAGGCAGTCGAGACCGCCCTCGTGCTCGACCACGGACAGCGTCATCGGGCACTTGGCCTCGGCCGGGGCCCACCACAGGGGGCGGGAGGCGCAGCCGGGCAGGGCCAGCGCGGCGAAGTCGGTGTTCTCCAGGACGAAGAGGTAGTCGAAGGGGGTGCCGCCCCCGGCCGGCTCCCGGTCGGCCAGGACGTCGGCCAGCGCCACGTCCTGGCGGTCCAGCACCCGGCGGGCGTCGGCGCCCAGGCGCAGCAGCTGGCCGCGCAGGTCCTCGCGGGGCGCGACGGCCTGCGGCAGCAGCACGGTGTTGGCGAACATGCCGACGCTGCCCTCGAACTCCTGGACCGGCCGGTTGGCCACCGGGGCGGCGATCCGCGGCCGGGCCGCGCCGGTCACCCCGTACAGGCTCCAGGCGAAGACGCCGAGCAGCAACTCGAAGCGGGTCATGCCCAGTTCGGCGCAGAGCCGGTCCACGGCGGCGCGCCGTACGACGTCCAGCGAGGTGTGCAGCAGGCGGGCCGCGGAGGAGGGCCGGGTGCCGGCCGGGCCCAGCGGGTCGTGGTCGAGCGGGTCATGGTCGAGCGGGCCGTGGTCGAGCGGGTCGTGGTCGAGCGCCTCATGGTCGGGCGAGTCGTCCGTCCGGGCGTAGTGGGCCCGCAGTTCGGCACGCTGGGCCCGGTAGGCGGGGCCGGCGAACCAGTCGGCCTGCCAGGCGGCGTAGTCCAGCGGGGTGGGCGCCGGGGCGCCGTCCGTGGGGCGCGAGGCCTCGGCGGCGCCGTCGAGCGCGTGCCGGTAGCCGGTCGACAGGTCGGCCAGCAGGACGTTGAGCGACCAGCCGTCGACGGCGATGTGGTGCAGGTGGAGCAGCAGCACCCCGCCGCCGTCCTGGGGCAGCCAGCGGGCGCGCAGCATCCGGGGGCGCGCCAGGTCGAACGACGGAGCGAAGAAACGATTCGCCTCGGCGCGGGCGACGCCGTCCTCGCCGCCGGTGCCGACCTCCTCCGGGGAACAGCCGGGCTCGGGCTCGGTCCACGGGTCGTACGGCTCCCCGACCAGCTGGCGCAGGCCCTCGGGCGTGGCCCGGAAGGCGGTGCGCAGGGCCGCGTGCCGCCGCACCAGCTCCCGCAGCGAAGCCCGCAGGGCGTCGGCGTCGACCGCGCCGTCCAGCCGGAAGGCCAGCTCCACCGCGTAGGCCCGGGAGCGCGGCGCCCGCTGCTGCAGCAGCCACAGGCGCTGCTGCTCGCTGGTGGCGGGCGCCGAACGGGCCAGGGTGGGGGCGGGCGGCACCGGATAGGGCGGGTCGGCGGCCGGCCCGGCCTCCGCCACGGCCCGGGCGATCCCGGCCACGTCCCCGGTCAGCACGCGGGCCTGCGGCAGTTCGCAGCCCCAGCGCCGGCGCACCTCGAAGCGCAGCCGCAGCGCCTTGAGCGAGTCCCCGCCGGAGGCGATCCAGGTGTCGTCCAGCCGCAGGTCCGGCACCCCGAGCACCTCGGCCGCCAGGGCCAGCACCTCGCGCTGCCGGTCGGTGGTGGCCCCGGCGTCCGCGCGCCCGCACTCCGGGCGGCGCCAGGGCCGGTCCTCGCGGCGCAGCAGGGCGGCCTGGTCGACCTTGCCGTTGGCGGTCAGCGGCAGCGCGTCCACGAGGTGGATGTGATGCGGCCTCATGTAGCCGGGCAGCCCGGCCGCCAGGTGGCGGTCGAACTCCTCGAACGGCACCTCCTGCCCGAGGACGACGTACGCCAGCAGCTCGTTCGGGCCGTGCTCCCCGGCCCTGCGGGTGCAGACGTACGCCTGCCGCACCGCCGGGTGCCCGAGGATCTGCCGCTCCAGCTCGCCGGGCTCGATCCGGAAGCCGCGGACCTTCACCTGGCGGTCGGCGCGCCCGACGTACTCGATCAGGCCGTCGGCGTCGGCGCGCACCAGGTCCCCGGTGCGGTAGTGCGTCGCGTGGCCGTCGTCGTACCAGGGCAGCCGGACGAAGCGGCGCTCCGTCTCCTCGGGCAGGTTGCGGTAGCCGGCCGCGAGACCGGCACCGGACAGGAGGAGTTCGGCCACCTCGCCGGGCGCCGCGGCCCGGTCGCCGTCCGGGACGACCAGCACGGCCCCGGTCTGCGGCAGCGCCCGTCCGATCGGGACCACGTCCCCGTCGAAGTCGCGCGGGACGGGGTGGCACAGCGCGAAGGTGGTGCCCTCGGTGGGGCCGTAGACATTGTGCAGCCGGGTGGGGGCCGTCGCGTTGTGCCGGTACCAGCGGCGGATCAGCCGGGCGTTCAGCTGCTCGCCGCCGACCAGCAGCTGTCCGACCCCGGCGAAGCAGGACGGCTCCGTGTCCACCACCGCGTTGAACAGGGCCACCGTGACGAAGGCCGTGTCGATGCGCTCCCGCAGCAGGGCGGCCGCCAGCCGGTGCGGCGTCTGGACGGCCTCGTCACCGAGGACGACGCAGCAGCCGCCGGTCAGCAGCGGCACCCAGACCTCGAAGCTGAGGGCGTCGAACGCCGGGTTGGACAGGCAGGAGTAGCGGGCCCCCTCCTCGATGCGGATGTACCCGGGGGCGGCCAGCCGCAGGATCCCGGCGTCCCGCACCTCCACGCCCTTGGGGCGGCCCGTGGTGCCCGAGGTGTAGAAGAGGAAGGACACCGGCGCCCCGGTGGAGACCGTGTCGTCGCCGGCCGGTCCGGCGGCGAGCAGCGCCGCCGCCTCCAGCGCGGGCAGCCCGCCCGGCAGGCCGTCGGGCGCCGTCCCGCCGTGGACCAGTGCCACGCTGCCCGAGTCGGTCAGGATGTGGCACCTGCGGTCCGCCGGGCTCTGCGCGTCCAGTGGGACGACCTGGGCACCGAGCCGCAGGACGCCCAGCATGACGCAGACCAGCTGCCAGGAGCGTGGCAGGCAGACCGCCACCGCCTGGCCGGGGCGGACGCCGGCGCGGCGCAGCCCGTGGGCCACGGCCGCGGCGGCGGCGTCGAGGCCGGTGTAGTCCAGCCGCACGTCGCCGTCGACCAGCGCGGGGGCGCGGGGGGTGCGCAGGGCCCGCTCGTGCACGGCCCGGGCCAGGCCGGTGGCCGGGGGCGTGGCGGGTACGGCGCTCTCGGCACGCATCAGGCCTCCACGGCGGGCTCGGCGGACGGCTGTCCATGCGGCGGGGGCACCGGGAACCGGTCCAGTTCGGCCGCGATCAGCTCGGCGATCCGGGGCACCGCCGCGCTCTCCAGCAGGTCCCAGTGGCCGCCGGCGACCGGCTCGACCAGCAGGCCGCCGCCGGCCCGCCGCCGCCAGAACTCGCGTACCTCAAGCGCCTGTTGTTGCTCCTGTTGCCGCTGTTCCGGTTCCTCGGGCCCGTCCCCGGCGGCCTCGACCAGCACCAGCCGGGCCGGCGAGGGCGGCGCCTGGTAGTCGCGGGCGGTCATCCGGTTGTGGTTGTAGATCCGGAAGTACCGCTCGATCTGCTCGTCCTCGATCCCCGGGTACATCCCGTTGAACCGGACGAGCTTGTCGCGGAACTCCGCCATCGGCACCGGCTCGATCGAGGCGAGCCGCTCGGCGTCCTCGGTGCCGTGGGTGTCGAGCAGCACCACGCTGAACCGGGTGTGCCCGGCCCGGGCCAGCCGGCGGCCCATCTCGTGGGCGACCAGGCCGCCGTAGGAGAGCCCGCACAGCACCAGCGTCTCGTCCGGCCGGGGCTCGACCAGGGCCAGGTACCGCTCCGCCATGGCCTCGACCGTGGGCAGCGGCGTCTCCCCGGGGTTGATCCCGGGCGACTGCACCCCGAGGACGCCGACCCGCTCGGGCAGCGCCGCGGCCAGCGGTAGGTAGCAGAAGGCGGTGCCGCCGGCCGGATGGACGCAGACCACCCGCCGCCGGCCGTCCCCCGCACGGAACTCGACCAGGTTGCCGTCCGGTGCGCCCGCCGCGGTGCCCGACGCCCCCGCCCGGATCCGTTCGGCCAGGGCCTCGATGGTCGGGTTCTGCACGATCTCGCGGATCGGCAGGGTCTCGCCGAACTCCTCGCGGACGGCCAGGGCCACCTTGATGGCGGATATCGAGGTGCCGCCCAGCTCGAAGAAGTCGTCGGATATCCCGATGCCGGGATGGAGCAGCACCCGCCGCCAGATGGTGTGCAGCGCCATCTCCACGTGGTCCCGCGGGCTCGCCGTGTTGACCTGGGTACGGGTGACCGAGCGGGCCGCGTCCAGCAGCGCGGCGCGGTCCAGCTTGCCGCTGCGGTTGAGCGGCAGCCGCGGCAGTTCCACGAACAGCGCGGGGATCATGTAGTCCGGCAGCCGCCGCGCCAGGGCGGCACGCCACTCGTGCGGTCGGCGCGGCCGCGCGTCCTCCCGGTCCACGCCCAGGCCCACGCCCGCCACCAGGCGCAGCTCGCCCGTGGCGTCGCGGTCGGCCAGCACCGCCGCCTCCCGCACACCGGGCAGGGCCAGCAGCGCGGCCTCGACCTCCCCCGGCTCGATCCGGAAGCCGCGCAGCTTGACCTGGTCGTCGGCGCGGCCGAGGTACTGGGCGTTGCCGTCCGGGAGCCAGCGGGCGAGGTCCCCGGTGCGGTAGAGGCGTTCACCGGGCACGAAGGGGTCGTCGAGGAACCGCTCGGCGGTCAGGTCCGGGCGGTGCAGGTAGCCCCGGGCGAGGCTCGCCCCGCCGAGGTGGACCTCGCCGGTCACCCCGGTCGGCACCGGCCGCATCCGGCGGTCGAGCAGGTAGAGGCGGGTGTTGTCCAGGGGGCGGCCGATCGGGCAGCGCCGGTCCAGCGGCCGCGGGTCGGTGTAGGCGGTGCTGTAGAGGGTGGCCTCGGTGGGCCCGTAGCCGTAGCAGACGCGCAGGCCCGGCAGCGCCTGCCGGAGGCGGTGCAGCGCCCGCTCCGGGAGGGGCTCCACCCCGGTCAGCAGCTGACGGAGCGCCAGCCCAGCCAGGCGGGCCGCGGGGTCCTCGTCGATCCACGTGACGTAGGACGGCGGCAGGAAGGCCTGCACGACGCGGTGCTCGCGCATCCAGGCCAGCAGTTCCTCCGGGTCGCCGCGCAGCTCGTCGGGGACCAGGTGCAGCACCGCGCCGGTGGTGAGCGGCAGCAGCAACTCGTGCACCGAGGCGTCGAATCCGATGCTCGACCAGGCGGAGGCCGCCTCACCCGGGGTGGCGCCGAACCGCGCCAGCCAGGTGTCGAGGAGGTTGGTGACGCTGCCCCTGGTCACCGCCACGCCCTTGGGGCGGCCGGTGGAGCCCGAGGTGTAGATGACGTAGGCGAGCTGCGACGGCCCGGCGGCGACCTCCGGCGCGTCGTCGCGCCGCGCCTCGGCCTCGACGGCCCGCAGGGAGTGCCGGCCCTCGGGCGGGAGGTCGGCGTCGCTGAGCACCAGGGCCGGCGCCGCGTCCTCGACCATCGCGGCCAGCCGCTCGACCGGCTGCCCCGGGTCCAGCGGCAGGTAGGCGGCGCCCGCCTTGAGGATGCCGAGGACGCCCACGACCAGCTCGGTCGAGCGTCCGGTGTGCAGGCCGACCACCTGGTCCGGGCCGACGCCGCGGGCGATCAGCGCGTGCGCCAGCCGGTTGGCGCGGCGGTCCAGCTCGGCGTAGTCGAGCCGCTCCCCCGCGCAGACCAGGGCCGGAGCGGTGGGGCGGGTCCGCACCTGGGCCTGGAAGCGCTCGACCAAGCCGGCCGGCGCGTCGGCCCGGTCGTCGGGGAGGGCGCGGCGGGCGCGGTCGGCGCCGCTCCAGTCCGACAGGACCAGGCGGCGCTCCTGTTCGTCCATCAGTTCCAGGTCGTCCACGCCCAGGTCGGGCCGGTCGACCAGCTGGGTCAGCACCCGGTGCAGGTAGCCCGCGTAGCGTTCGACGGTCGGATGGTCGAACAGCGCGCGGGCGTAGTCCAGGTAGCCGGTCACCCGGCCGTCCTCCTCCTCGGCCAGCGACAGGGCCAGGTCGAACTTGGCCCCGGCGTACGGGATCGGGAACGGCTCGACCTCGATCCCGGGCAGGTCCAGCGCGCCGTTGCGGGAGGGCTGCCAGGCGAGCATGGTCTGGAACAGCGGTGTGTGGGCGGTGCTGCGCGGCGGGTTGACCAGCTCCACCACCTGCTCGAACGGCAGGTCCTGGTGCTGCAGGGCGGCCCGCAGCGTGGCGCGCGTCTGCTTGAGCAGGGCCGATCCGGTCGGCGAGTCCGCCAGATCGACCCGTACGGCGAGGGAGTTGACGAAGAAGCCGACCAGCTCGGAGAAACCGCCGCGGCGGCGGTTCGCGCTCGGGACGCCGACGACGACGTCGCTCTGGCCCGTCAACCGCGACAGCACCACGGACCAGCCGGCCAGCACGGCCGTGAACAGCGTGGCGCCCTGCTGCCGCGCGAGCTCCTTGAGGGCGGTGCCGAGCTCGCCGTCGATGAGGACCGGCACCCGGCCGCCGCGGTAGTCCTGTTCCGGCGGGCGGGGGCGGTCGGTGGGCAGTTCGAGCAGGGTCGGCGCGCCGGCGAGCGCCGCCCGCCAGTGGGCGGCCTGCACCGCGGGTTCGTCCCCGGCCGCCCACTCGCGCTGCCAGCGGACGTAGTCGGCGTACTGCGGGGACAGCGGCGGCAGCGGGGAGTCCGCGCCGTCGCGGAAGGCCGTGTACAGCGTTCCGACCTCGCGCAGGATCACGTTCATGGACCAGCCGTCGAACACGGTGTGGTGCAGTGTCAGCAGCAGCACGTGGTGCTCCTCGGCCAGCGCGATCAGCCGGCCGCGTGCCAGCGGGCCCCGGCCCAGGTCGAACGGCGTTTCGGTCTCCGCCCGCTGCAGGGCGGCGACGCGCGCCCCGGCGTCCGGGAGTCCGGTCAGATCGTCCGTCACCAGGGCGTAGCCGGAGTCGGGCGGACCGACCAGCTGGTGGACACCGCCGCCGGTGGCGACCAGCCGGGTACGCAGCACCTCGTGCCGGGAGACCAGTTCGTCGAACGCCCGGGCGAGCACCGCGCGGTCCAGCGGCCCGCGCAGGGCGAAGGCCAGGGTCTCGTTGTACGCCGTGTCGGCGCCGTCCAGTTGTGCCAGCATCCAGAGCCGCCGCTGCCCCGGCGACAGCTCCGGGAGCGGGCCTCCGGCCGCCGCCGGGCCGTCGCCCTGTCGCGCGGGGGGCGTGTCCGCGTGGTCCGGGGTGGTGCCGTGGGGCTGGTGCGTCTCCGACAAGGCCAGACCTTTCCAGGGGAGGGTCACTGCGGGGATCGACGGCGCGGTGGCGGCGGTGCGTGGCGGCGGCGGGCCGGTGACCCGGCGGTACGGAGGGGTCGCCTCGCTCGGTGCCCGGTCGGACAGCTTCGACCGCGCACCGGGCTCTGGGGTGACGGGTGGTCGGCACCCGTCGGAACATGGGCGAACCGGGTCAGCGCACACGGGTGCCGGTGAGGCCGGCGATGACGAACCGCAGTGGATCTACGGCCATGGGTGCCTAGTTAAGATGACTAATTCGGCCGGGGCAAGAGTCCGGATCTTCTTCCCCCGTCCGAACGTTCGTCTCAGGACACGACCGGCGGAGACCGGCGCGACCTTGACCGGAATCGTTCGCCGAGGGCGCCCCGGCCGCCGGGGCGGGCCGGAGCGCACCGGGGCGGACCGGGGCAGACCGGGCCGGATCCGCCGAGGCGGTGGCCTACTGGGCGAAGCGGACCTCCGGATAGGCCGCCGACGGCCCGTCCAGCAGCCGGCCCGGACGGTCGAGCCGGTGCCGGTGCCGGTGCCGGTGCCGGTGCCGGTCGAAGAACGCGCCGAGGTACGCCCGGGTGGCGGCGAGCGCGCGGTCGCCCCTGATGCTGCCGTACTGCTCCGCGAGGCCCTCGGGCGGCAGTTGCTCGCGGATGCCGAGGGCGTCCACCAGCCGGTGCACGTCGCAGAACGACAGGTGGCCGGCCTCCGGCAGGTCGAGCCGGCGCTTCCAGCCGGTCAGGTGCCGCCAGGCCTCGTCCCCGGCTGCTCGTGCCGCCGCCCCGGCCGTCGGTCGGGGCCGGCGGCACCGGTCACCAGGTGACGGGCAGCGCGTGGAGACCGTCCTCCTGCGCGGCACGGCCGCAACCGAATTCCCCCTGCCCGGCCCGCCGGGCCACGCCTCGCCGGGCGCGGGTGTCAGAAGCCGGTGAGCGCGTCCAGCAGGTCCTGGAGCAGGGCGTCGTCGACGGGCGTGCGGTGGGCGAGCTTGTTGCGGGCCCGCCGGAGCGTGCGCAGCCGGGCGAACTGGACGTCGGTCAGGGTGATGTCCCGGTGCACCGCCGCGTCGTAGAGCTCGCCGAGTTCCATGGATGCCGCATCCGCCGACGAGCCGTTGGCCTCTCGCAGGGACCTCCGGACGTAGGTGTCGACGAGTCGGGTGACACCGCGCACCGCTATGCGTGGAAGCAGCTCGACGAAGCCGAGGCGGGCGTCGTCGATGAGCGGCAGCAGGACGCGGTTCTGGGCCTGCCAGACCAGCTTGTCGAGTTCCGTGCCACCGGACGTCCCCGCGCCGGCACGGGGGCTGTGCCGGACCTGCCCCTCCCAGCTGTCGACCAGCCCGGCCGACCAGCGTTCGCGCAGGCCGTTCTCGGGCAGCGGCGCGTACGCCGCTCCGGGCGTGGCCTGCCCCTGGGCGCCCTGCTCGACGGCGGTGTCCACGGGGCAGCAGGCACGGAGCGCGGAGGCCAGGTCGCCGGTCCTGCCGCTCCAGGCCCTGGCGAGTTCCACCGCCAGTCCCAGATCCGGCCCGGCCGTCTGGACCACGGTCTCGCGGCGCAGGGCGTGCCGGATGAGCTTGGCCGGCGTCATGCGGTCGTGGGCCCCTCCGAAGCCCGTGTGCGGAATCGCGTCGGCGACCACGGTGGCCGTGTCGAGGTGGTTCCAGACCCCCCACCACCAGTGCGGCCTCGACACCGTTCCGTCGAGCAGCCCGGTGGTGTCCGCCTCCAGGTCCTGGAGGCGGGAGGCCACCAGGAGACGCGGACGATCGCTCGGCTTGAGGCCGGCCTCCTTCACGGCGGCCTGGAAGCGACGTATCAGCCGGGAGACCGCGCGCGGGTCCGCCTCGGTCCAGGCCCGGACGACGAGCACGGGCGTACGGCCGTCCGCGCCGCCGACCAGCCCGGAGACCAGGTCCCCGTCCAGGCCGAGGCTGCGGGCCAGGCGCGCGGCGACGTCGGTGTCCGGGCCGCCGGACGACGGGGTGTCGAGGGTGGGGGCCGGCGGCAGGCCGGCGGACGCCCGGTGGCCGCCACCGCCGACGGCCCCGAACGCGTCCCAGTCCCCGAAGCCGTCGTCGACGTCGAAGGCGTCCTCGAAGCGGTGATCGCCCGGCTCGCCCCCGCTGCCGAGCGGCTCCCAGGAACCCCACGGCTCCGGCGGGTCCGCAGGCGCCGGGGCCGGGCGCGGACCCGGCTCCCGGCCGGGAACGTCCACGACGTCGTCCAGGCCGTGGATCACCTGCTCCACGGCCCGGTCGGCACGGTCCGACTCCACCTCGGCGTCCGGGAACAGCCAGACGCAGCTCAGCCCGGCCCGCAGGTCGGCGAGCACCCCGGCGCAGTGGCGCCGTGCGCCCGGCAGGTACCGGACCGCCTCCGCGGACAGCGCGCCGGCCGGATCGATGAGCTCGGTCACACCGCCCCGCCCTGCGCGCCCGCCACGGTCTTGAGGGCGCGGAAGGTGACGCTGTCGACGGTGAGGACCTCGCCGTCGTCGTCGAGGACCCCGAGGGCCTCCAGGTCCGCCAGCAGCGCCTCGGCCTCGTCCAGGTCGTCGTCGAGCACGACGGCCAGGTCCTGGGGGATGGTGTGGGCCCTGCCCTGCCGGTGCTCCTCCACGCTGAACATGTCGGCCCAGCCGGCCAGCTGCCCGACCCGGCGGTCGGAGAGGCCGACCCGCCGCAGGTGGTCACGGGCGAACTCCGGGTCGTCCGTCCGGGCCCGGAGCCCGTCGAAGACCCTCTCCCGGGGAGTGCCCTGCAGGTACTGGGCGATGGCCCGCTCGACGAAGCCGGGCCAGCCCCCGGTCACCTCGATCAGGTTGCGACGCTCCTGGACCGAGACGAAGGGCTGTTCCGGCCAGGCCCGCAGGCTGGTGGTGTTCCAGCGCCGCGGCTGCGTCCGGAAGACGTCCGGGAACTCGGGGCGCAGCGCGGTCAACGGGTCGACGACGACCAGCGCGCGCCGGCGCGGGATCTCCTTGCCGTCCTCCTCCGACGCCGAGGCGTACTTGGCGAGTCGCTCGACGTCGGCCCGCACCCGCGCCACGGGAACGCCCCGCAGGTCGACGAAGAGCAGGTGCGGCGAGCGCTCCCGGGCCCACTTGGTGACCGTCTGGGTCAGCTCCGCGGGCGCCACGGGCACCACCTGGCGCGCCTGTCCGACGTGCTGCTCCGCGGCCCTGGCCAGGGCGCCGGCACCGAGCGCCGCCGTGGCCGTGATCACCGACGTGCGCCAGGACAGCGCGGCGTGCCACTGCTCGTCCGTCAACGGGCTCATCCGCATGACCCGTTCGCGGTCGACGCCGATGGACCGGCGGGCGACGCGCGGGTTGTAGTCGTACTTCTGGGTGAACTCGCTGGTGCGCAGCTCCGCTTCCAGCTCGTCACGGGTGCCGAGCATGTTGACGAGGTTCGGGCTGCGCATGACGAAGCTGTTGCTCCGGCCGGGGAGCGGGAGGACCAGGCCGAGGCCCTCCATCTCCACCAGGTCGGTCCTGACCTCGTCCACGCCGTTCTGCTCCGGGAACCCGTCCGGCCAGACCCGGTGCGCCTCCTCCTGGAGCTCCTGGGGCGTGTAGCCGCGGGCGTAGCCGTCCGTGAGGCTGCGCAGGGCCAGGATCAGCGTCAGGACCCGGTACCGGTCCTCCAGGTCGATGGTCAGGCGGAGCCGGTCCCGGATCTTGTCCCGGATGCCTCCGTTCTCGACGACCTTCTGCACGTCGGCGTTGGTGATCCGGGGGCGCCCGCCCTCCGCGGACAGGGAGCGGCCCTGCATCTCCTCGACCAGTCCCTCGCAGACGATCTGCACGAGGTTGGCCTGGTTGTTGGTCAGGGCCAGGATGCTCCAGACCAGGTCGGGGTTCTCGAAGAAGAGTCCGGCCGCGGCCAGCGGCTCGACGACCAGGTCGATCGCGGCCTTCGCGCGCAGCGGACCGACCAGGACCGGTTCGCCGCCGTGCCCGGTGATGGAGTTGGTGAGCCGGTTGTAGCGCTGCACCTGGTGCAGGCCCGCGAACACGATCTTGAAGCGGCGCTCGGTGTCGGCCATCAGCTTCATCAGGCCGGTGAGGGTCCGGAAGGTCGACTGCGCCCCCGCCGTCTCGACCGGCCGGGCGTCCGCGTTGAGGAAGGCGTCCGCCTCGTCGGCGAGGAAGAGGATGCGGCGCTCCTCGCTCGCGTTCAGCCACTGCTGGACCTGGTCGCCGATGGCGGTGGGGGTGGCGTGCTCCGAGACGCTGCGGTCGAGCACCCCGGCGGCCTTCAGCTGCTGGGCCAGCACGCTCCAGATCTCCTGCGGAAGCCGGCTGAGCCCGATCTCGGCGAACCGGAGGTCGGTGTAGACCGCGACCTGGTTGCCGCCGTGTCCGGACCGGAAGCTGTCGGCCACCTGCTGGAGCAGCGAGGACTTGCCCAGCTGCCGCCCGCCGTAGAGGAAGAGGCCGCCTTCGCGGGCCATGATCGTGCGCTTCTCGTGGTCGCGGCCCTTGAACACCTCGGCGGCGACCTGACCGGCCCGGAAGGGCTCGTACGGCCGGTACGCGGCCCACGGCAGCGTCACCCGCTGCACCGCGCGGAAGGAGCGGGCCTCACCGGCGGCGATCCAGCCGAACACCGCCGGGTCCACGACGATCGCCTGCTGCGGCTTCTGGTGGGAGGCCTGGGCGAGCCGCCGGCGCCCGCCGATGCCGAGCGGCTGCAGGTAGAGGATGATGTTGGCGCCGAGTGCGGACTCGGGCAGGTGACGCAGCAGGGCGTCGGCGCCGACCTCCTCGGTGCCGACGAGGAGGACCCGGTAGACGCCCTTGGCACGGGAGCCGATCAGGGACACGTAGCCCGGGACGTTGTCGCTGATCTCCGCGGTGATCGAGAGCGTCATCACCTGCCAGTCCTTGCGGTCCTGGTCCACCAGTCGGACGGGGCCCTTGACGCTCAGGCCGAGCATCCGCAGCACGCTGGGGACGTGCTTCTGGAAGGAGTTGCGGCGCTCGTTCAGGCGTCCGAGCGCCTCCCAGGCCGCCAGGGCCGCCGTGACCGCTTCGGTCTCCGCCTGACCGGAGCGCCCGCGTGCGTAGTGGTCGAACCACCAGCGCGCGTCGGCTCCGGTGCTGCCGGCCTTGGGCGAGTCCGGGTGGCGCACGCCCTCCAGGAAGGCCGCCAGCTCGGTGCCGGTCTCGACGACCTGTTCCGGGATGCGGTCGCCCTTGCGGGCGAAGGTGAGCAGTTCCTCGGCGGTGGCGACGTCGCCGCGGTCGATCAGCGCGCTGATCCGGGCGAGGTCCGCCTCTTCGAGCTTCAGCTCGACCAGTTGCTCGCGCAGCTGGTCCGTCTTCTCCACCATCCGGTCGTTCAGCTGGGAGACGACGTCCCGCACCCGCTCCAGCAGCGGACGGAACCGCAGGCTGCGGTCCGAGGTCTTGAGGTCGAGGAGCTGGGCCGCCAGGTGGCTCTCCTGCTCGGGGGTGAGCAGGTTCTGCAGGCGGACCTGCGCGAAGAGGTTGTCGGCCTGGCGCAGGGCCGCGTCGGCCCGCTCCCGCCAGTGGGCCTCGGCGTCGCCGAGCCTGCGCCGCCACGCGTCCAGCTGGCTCGCCTCGGGCGCGGCGACGGTGCCCGGCCGGCCCGCCACCGCCAGGTCGAGCAGTCGCCCGGCGATGTGCAGGTCTCCGCGGTCGAGGTGGGCACCGAAGGCCTTCCCCGGGTCGGCGGGCCGCACGAGCTCCAGCATGGCGTCCAGGGAGTCCGGAGCGCAGAGGTCGGGCGTGTCCTGGCCGTCGGCCGCCGCGGTCCAGGCCAGGCGGGGCAGGGCGAGCAGCACGTCGGTGCCGGGCAGACCGGGCAGGGCCCGTGAGACGCCCCGGGAGTCCCCGGTGCCGATCCAGTCGAGCAGCAGTCGGACCGCCTCGCCGCCGGGGCCCGGCAGCAGCGCCGCCTGCCGCGCCGGCCGCAGCGCCGCGACCAGCTCGTTTCCGAGCCGCCGGCTGTCGCCGCGCGGCGGCATCTCGGCGACCTGGACCGCCTCGCGCAGCAGCGCCATCACCTCCCCGATGCGCCCCCGGAGTTGGTCCCGGGCGGTGGCGATGATCTTGGTCTTCCGCTGGTTGGGCGAACTGACCCGGCGCGTCGTCTCCCCGATGATCCGATCGATCGCGTCGTGTTCCCCGTAGGTGTTCTCCAGGTCCTGACGAAGCTCCTCGGAGGTGGCACCGCCCGCCGACCACGCCACGATCAGGTTGAGGGTGTGCCCCAGCTCCGCGTCGTCCTTGAGCAGGGTCTGGAGCACCCGCGACGCGAGCTGGTACGCCGTCTTGCTGGTCCCCAGACGGGCCTTGAGGGCCTCCGCCCGGTCACGCAGGTCCGCCGGGTCGACGGTGTCGTCCTGCCCGAGCCGGACCTCGTCGCCCGGCTGGACGGACACCCCCCTGCGGATCTCCAGGGCCAGCGTCCTGAAGAGCTCGTTCCAGACCTCGGGCAGGCCCGGGAGCTGGGCGAAGTCGTTGACGATCGGCAGCGCCCACCCCGCCTGCAGTCCGCTGCGCACCGCGGCGGCCAGCGCGATGAGGTAGCCGTCCCGGTCCTCCGCGGTCGGCAGCGTGCCGTCCTCGACGCTGATCTGCAGGGCTATCGCCGCCTGCTGCCCGGGGGCCAGCCCGAACGCCGACGTGGCGAAGGCCAGGGACTGGCGCCGCTCCCGGCGCTCCCGGGCGGCCGTGGTCAGCCAGTACGCCTCGGCCAGCCGGCCCTCGGAGATCAGCCGCGCGACCGGGGAGGGGCCGTCACCGGTCCGCGTCCAGACGTCGGTCGGCTCGACGGTCGGCTCAGCGGTCGGCCCGACGGTCACCGGTGCCGCGACCGGCTCGGCGGTCTTCGGCTCGGTCTCGGCCGACGTCTGCTTCGGGATGCCGAGCGGGGGAACGGCGCGCTTCTCCACCGACTGCTCGGGCACGACCGGCGGTTCGCCGATCGCGACCGTGGCGGTGGCGGTGACGGTGGGGGTGGCGGCGGGCCCGACTCGGCTCTCCGGCTCGGCCGCGGTCCGCGGGGACGCCGGCGGCTCCGTCGGTGCGGTCTCCGGGGCCTCGCCGGCCGGCGCCGGCTCGGATCCGGTCGCGCCGGCGCCCGCCGTGGGCTCCGCCGGCACGGTCTCCTGGACCGCGAACTCCTCCTCGGGGACCGGCGCGTCGAGGGTGTCGACGGGCTGCTCGGACGCCTCGAACGCGGCCTCCGGCGGCTGCGCTTCGCGCTCGATCGCGGCCGGGACGACATCCGCCTCCGCACCGGCCGGGGACGCCGGCTCCTCACCCGCGGCGTCGGCCGCCCCGTCCGGCCCGGCGGACTCCTCGGGGCGGGTGACGTCGGCCGGGCCGGGCACCGGCTGCCGTTCCGCGACCGACCGCAACTCCCGGAGCCGGGCGTCGATGGCGTCGATCTCCACCTGCAGCGCACTCCGTACGCCCGCGTAGTTCACCGTGGCCACCATGGCGACGAGCTCCGCGCGCTCGGCCTCCGCCGCCGCGATCTCCTCGTCGGCCTTCGCCGAGCGGACGTCCGCCAGGATCCGGTCGAGGTCGTCATGGGTCTGCGCGGCCGTCCACCGGACGTCGGCGCCGAGTCCGAGCGCCAACTCGGCCGTGGCGGCGCGCCGGTCGAACCAGGCGTCCACTGCCGCGGACAGGCCGGTGTCCCGATGCCCCGCTCCCCTGCGGACGTCCACCGCCAGGCTCTCCAGCCGACCGGCCAGCGCCTCGCCTTCCCTGCGCAGGCGGTGCGCAGCGGCTTCGAGCTGCCCCGCCAGGTCGTCAGACACCAAGTTCTCCCCGTCTGCGGCTTCGGATCGTGTGCTGTGCGGGTCGCCGCACTGGTCCTCCTGCGCGGCCGCGCCGAACGCGGGCGGCTCCGCTCTGCTCGCGCGGCGGCGTTTCGGCTCGGGCCAGTCGGCCGGCGTGACGGCGGCCTCCCACAGTGCGTCCCAGTGCTCCAGGACCCGGCCGCGTTCGGGCATGTCCTCGTCGGCCAGCGGATACCAGTGGAGGGCGAGGCAGGCGAGCGACGGTGGCAGGCTCGTCAACACCGCCGTCAGGAAATCGGTGCCCGCGCCCCGTAAACCCTGCTTCGTGAAGCCGTGCTGACGAGCCATCTGGTCGGCCACCTCGTGCCCGACCGCGGCTATGTGCAGGAGCAGGTCCGTGGGCGCCTTGGCGACCCAGGAACGCATGCCCGCGGCGTTCGCGCGGGCCTGCCGGGTCGGTTCGCCCCGGTACGCGAAGGGGTGGCCGTGCACGACGGCGACGAAGGCGAGCAGGTGCTGAAGGGCATCCGGCGGCTGACTGGAAAGCCAACGGCGGAGTTCGGGAGCTGGCGGCACGCCCGCCATCCTCACACGCTCCCGAGCTCGTCCGCAGGGGAATCGGCCAGTTCAGCACTCTCTCTCGACTTTCAAACATCGAATTGACGAGAGGTCGTGCACAACTCGGGCGGCGGCTCAACCGGAGACGGTCCCCGGGCTGCCGACTGCGGGCTGCGGGCTGCGGGTCAGGTGCGGGTGGCGCGGCGGATGATGAGCATGTCCTGGGTGTGGCCGATGGCGTAGCCGCCGGCCGGGAGGGCGAAGTGCTCCTGGACGTAGGCGGTGAGGGCCGTGCGGGAGGGGCGGGGGTCGAGGGTGGCCAGGTCGGCGACGTTGACCATGAACTCGGCGACGTCCACCGCCTCGGCGAGGTGGGGCGTGCGGTAGTGGAGGCCGAGCGTCTCGAGGGCGTGGTCGTGCTCCGGGTGCCGCTCGCGCAGGCGGTCGGCGAGCGGGCCGAGGTCGTAGCGGACGCCGGTGAAGTGCGCGGCCATCCGCATGCAGGGGCTCTCCGGGTTCTGGAGCACCACCAGGAGGGTGCCGCCGGGTGCCGTCCAGTCCAGGGCGCGGGTGACGGTGCCGAGCCAGTCCGCCTCGGGCACGTAGTAGAGCACGTGGGAGAGGTGGACGAGGTCGGCCTGCTCGGGCGGGTGCGCCCGGTCGAGCGGCTCTGGGAGGACCAGGGCGTCGGGGCAGGCCGTACGGAGCTTCTCCCGCATCGCGGCGCTGGGTTCCACCGCGATCGTGCGCTCGAAGGAGCGGCCCAGGTAGGCGGTGGTGCGGCCGTCGCCCGCGCCGAGGTCCAGCAGGACCCGGCGGTGCGGCAGGGCGGCCGCGATCTCGCCCAGCCGGGCGTGGGTGATCGGCTTCTCGTCGGTGCCGGCCAGGAAGAGCTCGAACGCCCGGCGGTAGTCGGCGCTCGCCACGTCCAGCACCCGGACCGGATCCGCGTCCCTCGTCCTGGTCTCCACTGTCGGCCTCCCCTGGTGACGGCGTGTCGGGTCGCGCCATTGCACCGCGGGGGCGCGGCGCGGGGGTGCAGTGACGTTCCTGCCCGCGTGTCGTCCGGATTCCGCCGCCAGGCCCTGCCCCGGCGACCGGAGGCCCCCGGTTATTCGGTGGCCCGGGCCGCGCGGCCGCTCCTACAGTGTCCGCCGGATCAAGAACGACCAGGGAGCCGGACATGCGTGTGCACTACCCCCGGACGCCGCATCTGCCCTGGTCACCGGGCGCCGCGGCGGACGACGTACGCGCCGGGGACCTGTCCGCGCTGGCCGGCGCCGAGGTCGTCGTCACCGAGAAACTGGACGGCGAGAACACCACCCTCTACCGCGACGGCCTGCACGCCCGCTCGCTGGACTCCGCCCACCACCCCTCCCGCGCCTGGGTGAAGGGCCTCCAGGGCCGGATCGCCCCGCGCATCCCGGACGGCTGGCGGATCTGCGGCGAGAACCTGTTCGCCCGGCACTCGATCCCGTACACCGACCTGGAGAGCTGGTTCTACGGCTTCTCGGTCTGGACGGGCGCGACGGGCACGACGGGCACGACGGGCGGCACAAGCGGGCCGGGCGCGACGGGCGGCCCCGACGGCCGGGACCACTGCCTGGACTGGGACGACACCGTCCGCTTCCTGCGCCGCCTCGGCATCCCCGCCCCCCGGGTGCTGTGGCGCGGCCGCTACGACGAACGGGCCCTGCGCGCCCTGCGGTTGGACCTCGACCGTCAGGAGGGGTACGTGGTGCGGACCGTCCGGGGCTTCCCCCGGGCCGAGTTCGGCGAGCGGGTCGCCAAGTGGGTGCGCCCGCGCCACGTGCGCACCGACACCCACTGGATGCACGCCGCGGTGGTGGAGAACGGCCTCGGCCCGGGCGCCGCGCTCTGGGCCGTCCGGTCCGGCGCGCTGCCCGAACCCCCCGCCCTCGCAGCCGCCCTTGGTCTCCCCGAACTCACCGTCCCGCCCGAGGAGTTGGCCCAGGTATCGGCCCGGCTGGACGAACTGGGCCGGGGCGGCGACGCCCGGCTGGCCGGCGTGCTCGCCACCGCGCTGCGCACCGCCCCCCGCCAGTCGCTGGCCCCTCTGCTGGCCGGGCCGCTCGGCCTGCCGCTGGCCCGGCAGGTCGCCGACCTGGTCGGGCTGCACCCGGCCCTCCAACGGCCCTACCCGGACGAGGAGCGCCGCGCCGGGCTGGTCAGGCTCTCGGCCGCCGCCGACCTCGGGGTGCTGCACGCCGTCGCCGCGACCGCCGCCCCCGGCCCGGCCGAACGCGAGCTGGTCGCCTGGTCCGCGCTGTACGCCGAGGACGCCGGCCTGCTCGACCGGGCGCCGCTCGCCCCACTGCGGGCCGGCCTGCGCGAGGCGCTGGCCGGCCTGGACCGCGACGCCGCCGACCGCTGCTGGGCCCAGGCCCGCGAGGCGTACGCCCTGGGCCGGATCGCCACCGCCGAGGAGGCCGCGGCGGCCACCTGGCGCTGGCGCGACGGCCGCTTCCCCCGGCTGGTCCACCTCTGCGGCCCCTCCGGCAGCGGCAAGAGCGGCTTCGCCGCCGGGCTCACCGACGTGGCCGCCCGGATCAGCCTGGACGACCTGCGTGCCGCCCGGGGCTCGCGCGCCGACCAGCGCGACAACGCCGCGGTGCTGCGCGTCGGGCTGGCCCGACTGGAGGCCGCCCTCGTCCCCGGCGACCCCACCGGGCCCACCGCCGTCTGGGACGCCACCTCGCTCAACCGGCAGCAGCGCTCCCTCGTCCACGCCGTCGCCCAGCGCCGCGACGCCCTGGTCACCCAGGTCGTCCCGGTGGTCGGCGCGGACGAGCTGCGGCGCCGTAACGCCGTCCGGCCGCACCCGGTGCCCGCCGAGGTGCTCACCTCGCAGCTGCACCGCTACGGCCCGCCGTACCCCGGCCAGGCGCACCGCACCTGGTACGTCGGCCCCGGTGGCACGGTGGAGGACACGGCGGGCACGCTCGACGAGCAGGAGGACTGATGCGCCCCATCGAACAGATCTGCCAGCGCATCCGCTGGGACGCCCGCTTCGACCCGGCCCGGTTCACCCTGGGCGTGCGCCAGCGCGACGACCGCACCGAGCGCGTCCCGCTGGAGGCCTTCACCGCCTCCGGCGAGATCCCCTGGCACCGGGTGCACTGGGTCGAGGCGGACGGCGTACGGGTCTGGGACCGCGCCTCGGGCGTCGACCTGCTCGACCGCACCGAGGCCGGGCGCCGCACCGACCCGCCCCGGCTGCCCGCACCCTTCTTCACCGCGACCACCCCGTACGCCTGGCACCCGGACGGCGGCTGGCGCCCCGCGGAGGCCGGTCAGAAGGCCCCGACCGCCGCCGCCGGCCTGCGCGTGGTCACCTGGAACACCCTCTGGGACCGCTACGACGGCGACCGCATCGCCACCGCCCGCCGCAGGCCCCTGCTGCTCGCCGCGCTGGCG
Organism: Kitasatospora sp. NPDC096204; assembly: GCF_044763205.1. NCBI lineage: Bacteria > Bacillati > Actinomycetota > Actinomycetes > Kitasatosporales > Streptomycetaceae > Kitasatospora > Kitasatospora sp. NPDC096204. The sequence continues at coordinate 113,926 of NZ_JBIWFT010000006.1, read as the reverse complement.
GCCGCCGACGCCGACGTGATCGCCCTCCAGGAGGTCGAGCCCGCCCTGGTCGCGCTGCTGCTGGCGGCGCCCTGGGTCCGCGCCGGGTACACCGTGGGCGCCGACCCGCTGGGGCCCGAGATCGACGACCACGGCCTGCTGCTGCTCAGCCGACTGCCGGTGCTGGCGGCCGGACGGCACGCGCTGGGCCCGCACAAGGCCGTCACCGCCCTCTCGGTACGGACCGCCGGCTCTGCGCTGACCGTCGCCGCCGTCCACCTCAGCAGCGACCACTCACCGGACGGCGCCGGCCGGCGCCAGGCCGAACTCGCCCGACTGGCCGAGGGCCTGGCCGGGGTCGAGGGCGAGCTGCTGCTGCTCGGGGACTTCAACGACGCCCGCTCCGACGCGTCGGGACCGGCCGCCGCGCTCGGCCTGCGGGACGCCTGGACCGAGGTGCGCGGGCCGGCCGACGACACCCCGACCTTCGACCCGACCGCCAACCCGCTCGCCGCGGTCTCCTCGCTGACCGGCCGGCCGGGCCGCCTGGACCGCGTGCTGCACCGCGGCGACGGCGCCCGCGCCACCGCCGCCGTCCTGCTCGGCGACCGCCCGGCCGAGGACGGGCTCCTGCCCTCCGACCACTACGGGGTGGCCGTCGACCTCGCGCTCGACGGCGAGGGCTCCGCCGGCCGCTCACCGGACGTCCTGGACGCCGCGCCCACCGCCCGTACCGCCGTCGCCTGGCTGCCGCCCGAGGAACTGTGGCCGCCGATCCAGCGGCTGCGCGAGGCGTACGACCCGCGGCTGCGCCGCTGGCCCCCGCACGTCAACCTGCTGTTCGGCTTCGTCCCGGAGGCCGAGTTCGACCGCGCCCTGCCGCTGCTGGGCGCGGCGGCCGCCGAGGTGGCGCCGTTCACCGCGCGGCTGGAGGGCGTGCACACCTTCGGGCACCGCGAGGACGCCACCGTCTGGCTGGACCCGGCCGCCGCGTCCCCCGCCCCGTGGGCGGCGCTGCGGCACGCTCTGGAGCGGCGCTTCCCCCGCTGCCGCGGCCGGGCCGGGGGCTTCACCCCGCACCTGACCCTCGGGCGCGGCGAGGACCCGCAGCGCGTGGCCGCCGACTGCGCGGCCCGGCTCACCGCGGCCCCGGCCCGGGTCGGCGAGCTGGTGGTGCTCTCCCGCCGGGGCGCCGAGCCGATGCGGCCGCGCGCGGTGGTCTCGCTGGGGACGGGCGAGGTGCGCACGGTGCCCGAGCAGCCGGTCGCCTCCCCCGCCCCGGAGTCGGCCCGACACACCGCCACCGCCCGGGCGTTGGCCCGGCGCGTCGCGGCGGCCCTGCCGGAGGGCGTGGTGCACACGGTCGGCTCCCGGCGGCTGGGCTGCCAGCTGGACGGAGGGGACCTGGACCTGGTGGTCGCGCTGCCCGGCGCCGCCGACCTGCCCGCCGTCCGCGCCCGGGTGACGGCCGCGCTGCCGCAGGCCCGGGGGCTGCGTGAGGTGCGCGGCGCCCGGGTGCCGGGGCTGCGGCTGACCGCCGACGGCCTGTCGGTCGACCTCGTGGTGGTCTTCACCGGCGCGCTCGATCCGGCCCGAGCCGTCGACCGTCGGGCCGAGTTGGGCGAGGCCGAGGCCGTCGCGCTGAGCGCGGTCACGGACGCCGAGGCGATCCTGACGGCGCTCGGCAGCCACCACGCCCGCTTCGTCCGGCTGGCACGCCAGGTCAAGGCCTGGGCCCGGGCGCGCGGCCTGGACTCCGCGCCCTTCGGTCAACTGCCCTCGATCGCCTGGTCGGTGCTGGCCGCGCGGACCGTCCTGGACGCGGCCGGCGGCCCCGAGGGCGACCTCTTCCCGCGCTTCACCGAGACCTGGGCGGGCTGGGACTGGCGCCGGCCGGTCGCCCTCACCGGCGACCCGACGCCTCCCTCCTCCGGCCCGCTCACCGTCCTCACCCCCTCCGCCCCGGTCCGCAGCTGCACCACCCAGGTCGGCGCGGAGCTGCGCGACCTGCTCGCCGAGGAGCTCTACCGCGCCTGGGAACTGACCGCCGAGGCCGCCGACGCCGGTGAGGCCGGTGACGCCGGTGACGCCGGTGACGCCGGTGACGCCGCCGAGGCCGCCGAAGCCCCCTGGCCGGCCCTGCTCGCCGCTCCCCCGCTGCACCGCCGGCACGCCGCCTGGGCCGTGATCGGCACCGACGAGGAGTCACTCGGCCTGGTCCGCGGCCGCATCCGCGCGCTGCTGACCGCCCTGGAGGAGGCCGGGGCGACCCGGCTGCACGCCTGGCCCCACCCGTACCGGACCGCCGACGGCCGCGTCCACCTCCCGATCGGCCTCGGCCCCGCCCCACTCCCCGCCGCCCGGATCGCCCCGCTCGCCAAGGCCTGGTCCCGGACCCTGCCCGGCGTCCGGGTCGAGTACGTCGACGGCGGCGGCGTCCCCACCCCGAGCCGGTGAACCACCTCGCGCCCCCGAGCCGGTGAACCGCCTCGCGCCCCGACCCGGTGAACCACCGGCCGCCTCGGCCCACCGCACCACCTCGCGCCCCCCGACCCACCGAACCCATCCCGATCGCCCGCACGACGCCCGCCCGAGGAACCACACCGATCAGCCGAACCACCCCTGCCCGTCCGGCTCTTCTGGACAACCGCCCCGAAAATTTGCCACGGTGAGGACCAGCGGCCCAGCCATCGATCATGCGGCCGAAGCCCCATGGAGTTCCCCGTGCCCTCCGCCGACTTCCCCGCCTTCTACCTCGGGCAGAGCGTCTTCTCCGACCCCGGCGCCCACCTCCCCCGCTACGCCGAACTCCCCAGGGATCCGAGCCGACTCGCCCGGATCGCCCGGAACCTGATCATCCATCGGCTCGAAGGCCGGCTGTTCCACCACCCCATCCCGGCCGACCGGCTCCACCACGACGCCGAGACGCGCTACCTCGACGACATCCTGCACCTGATCGCCGACCGCGACCCGGCCCCGCTCAGCCACCCCCGGGCGCCCGCCGACCGCTTCGTCGGCGTCTGCCGGGACCTGGCCCTGCTGCACTGCTCCTTCCTCCGCCACGTCGGCGTCCCGGCCCGGCTGCGCTGCGGCTTCGCGGACTACCTCGGCCCCGACGGCTTCCACTGCGACCACGTGGCCACCGAGTACTGGGACGACCGGCGCGGCTGGCTGCTGGCCGACCCGCAGCTGGCCGACCCGAAGGTCGCCGCCGCCTGGGAGGTGGACTTCGACCCGATGGACGTCCCGCGCGACCGCTTCCTGGTCGCCGGCCGGGCCTGGCGCACCATCCGCTCCGACCGGGCCGCCGCCGGCTCCTTCGGCGTCCACCCGCCCGAGGAGGGCCCGCTCAACGGCGAGTGGTTCGTCGCCCACTCCACCCGGCTCGACCTCGCCGCCCTGAACAAGGTCGAGACCCTCCTCTGGGACACCTGGGGCACCGGCTCCACCAACACTCCCCACGCACCGTACGACGAGGTGGCCCACCTGACCGTCGGCCCGGTCGACCTCCCCGCCGTCCGCCGCCTCTTCACCGAGCACGACGCGCTGCGCACCCCGAGGACCGTCCTGTCCCTGGCCTCCTTCAACGGCCCCCGCGAGGTCACCCTGCGCTGACGGCCGCCCCACCTCCCAGATCCGAAATTTTCATTGCGCAATTTTTCTTTCAGATCTATCGTCGACGCATGCCCGAAGAGCCCCGGCCCGACCGGATCACCGACCTGTCCCGCCTGAAGGCGTTCACCAACCCGCTGCGGATGCAGCTCTACCGCCTGCTCTACGCCGCCGGCAGCGCGACCGCCTCCCAGCTCGCCGAGCAGGTCGGCCAGGCGCCGTCGCTGGTCAGTTACCACCTGCGCAAGCTCGCCGAGCAGGGCTTCGTCACCGAGGCGATCGGCCGCGGCACCGACGGCCGGGAGCGCTGGTGGCAGGTCGCCTCCGAGGAGGGCTGGGGCTTCCGGGAGTCCGAGCTCGCCGGCACGCCCGAGGGCGCCGCCGCCGTCAACGCGGTGACCAAGGGCCTGGTCGACTCCCGCTCCGCCCAGTACCGCGCCTACCTCGACCAGAGCGCCGCCTGGGGCCGGGAGTGGGCGGACGCGGCGTTCAGCTCCGAGTGGATGCTCGATCTCACCGCACCCGAACTCGCCGAGCTGAACGACGAGTTGCAGGCCCTCTCGCGCCGCTGGCGGGAGCGCGGCAAGGCCGCGCGGGCGGCCGGCGACACCGTCGGCCGCGAGCACGTGTCCGTCCACCTGTACGGGTTCCCCTTCCGCCCCTGACACCGGCGCCGCCGTGTCCCCGACCGCCGGAGTCCCCGATGACCCTCGCGGAACCGACCCTTCCCCGCCCGACCGCCACACCGCCCGCCCACCGCGACGGCAACGTGCTGCGCTGGCTCGCCGCGTACACCGCCTCCCTGATCGGCGACAGCGTCTACTTCGCCGCCCTCGCCTGGGCCGCCCAGCGGTCGGCCGGGCCCACCGAGGTCGGCCTGGTCATGGCCGCGGGCGCCGCCCCGCGCGCCCTGCTCATGCTCGGCGGCGGCGTCCTGGCCGACCGGCTCGACCCGCGCCGGGTGATCCTCGGCAGCGACGCCCTGCGCTGTCTGCTGATCCTCTCGGTGGCCGCCGCCATCGCGCTGACCACGCCCGCGCTCTGGCTGCTGGTCGCGGTGGCGCTGGTCTTCGGCGGCGTGGACGCCCTGTTCGTCCCCGCCGTCGGCGCCCTGCCGCCCCGGATCACCCGCCCCGACCAGCTGGCCCGGGTCACCGGCCTGCGCTCGCTGGCGATGCGCCTCGGCCAGATCGCCGGACCGCCGCTGGGCGGCCTGGCCATGGGGCTCGGCGGCCCGGCCGCCGCCTTCGCCACCGCAGGACTGCTGTTCGCGCTCTCGCTGCCGCTGCTGCTCTCCGTCCGGATCAGCCCGCTCGAAGCCCCGTCGCACGACGCGCCCTCGGAGAACGCACACGCGGACGCCACCCCGCCCCGGCGCGGCACCCCGCGCGCCGAGCTGCTCGACGGGCTGCGCTACATCCGCCGCCACCCCCTGCTCGGCCCGCTGGTCGCCGCCGGAGCCGTCTGCGAACTCGGCCTCACCGGCACCCTCAACGTCGGCATGGTGCTGCTCAACGCCGAGCGCGGCTGGGGCCCGTCCGGTTACGGCTGGATCGTCGGCTGCTTCGGCGCCGGGGCCGCCGCGAGCGCCGCGCTGCTCGCCGTCGTCGGGCGGCTCCCCCGGGCCGGACTGACCATGGCCGGCACCCTGCTGGCGGGCAGCGTCGGCGCGGCGGCCATGGCGCTGGTGCCGCAGCTGTGGACGGCAGCCGTCCTCGCCGCCCTGGTGGGCCTGGGCGCGGGCGTCTTCGGCAGCCTGGACGGCGCCCTGATCCAGACCACCGCCGACCCCGCCTACCTGGGCCGGGTCACCTCCGTCACGATGCTCACCATGGTCGGCCTCGCCCCGCTCAGCTATCCGCTGGTCGGCGCCGCCATCGGCGCCTGGGGCACCGCCCCGGTCTTCGTCGGCTGCGGCGCCCTCTCCTGCCTCGGCGCCGCGCTGGCCCTCGCCTCCCCGGCGGTCCGCCGCGCCGAACTCCCGCGCGCCACCGCCCGCTGAACTCCCCCGCCGGGCCCGCTCGGTGAGCCGGCTACCAGGCGACCGGGAGCGCCTCGACGCCGTAGAGCCGTCGAGCCCTCACGGAAGCGCGGGTCGGCCTCGGGGACGGCGAGCCGCAGGGCGGGGAAGCACAGCGACAAGGCCGGCAGCGCCACCTTCGGTTCCAGCCGGGCCGGTTGCCGCCCGAGGCACTGGTGGCCGAACGGCGTGAGTTCCCCCCACCTGTCGAAGGTTTCAGGCCACCCGCACCGGATTGGACCGGGACGCCGCCCGCCCCGGTGGTTAGCGTCGAGCGCACCGTCAGACCGACCAACGGAGAAACGCCATGCACCCCGAACTCGCCGCCGATCTGGGCCGGCTGCCCGAGATCCTGGAGGAGGCCCGGCAGCACGCGCTCACCTTCCTGGCGGGCCTCGACGAGCGGCCCGTGGTCACCCGGCCCGATCGGCCCGATCGGCCCGAGGACGAGCCGACGCGACCTCCCGCCGTCACACCGCTCGCCACCGAGGGCGGCGGGGTGCGCGCCGCCCTGGCCGAGTTCGAGCGGCGCTGGGAGCCCCGGCTGTCGGCGAGCGCCGGGCCGCGCTACTTCGGGTTCGTGACGGGCGGGGCGACACCGGCGGCACTCGCCGGTGACTGGCTGACCTCGGCCGTGGACCAGAACTCCAACTCCTCGCTGGATCCGGCCGGCCAGCAGCTGGAACGGGAGACGGTCGGCTGGCTGCGCGAGCTGTTCGGCCTCTCGGCGGCCCACCACGGCACCTTCGTGAGCGGCGCGGCGATGTCGAACACGGTGGGGCTGGCGGTCGCCCGCGAGTGGCTGGGCGAGCGGCTCGGCGTGGACGTCGCCGAGGACGGCGTCGGCGCGCTGGGGCCGGTGCGGGTGCTGTCCGGCAGCGCGCACTCCAGCGTCGCCAAGGCGCTGTCGGTGCTGGGTCTGGGCCGCGCGGCGCTGCGGTCGGTGCCCGTCCTGCCGGGCCGGGAGGCGGTGGACGTGGCGGCGCTGGAGCGGGCGCTGGCCGAGGCGGACGGGCCGTGCGTGGTGGTGGCCAACGCCGGGACGGTCAACACCGTCGACTTCGACGACCTGCGGGCGATCGCCGCGCTCCGCGAGCGGTACGGGTTCTGGCTGCACGTGGACGCGGCCTTCGGCGCCTTCGCCGCGCTGTCGCCGGAGCACGCGGAGCTGGTGGCGGGCCTGGACCTCGCCGACTCGGTCTGCGTCGACCTGCACAAGTGGCTCAACGTGCCGTACGACAGCGCCGTGCAGTTCACCCGCCGCCCGGACCTCCAGGCCAGGGTCTTCCGGAACGCCGCCGCCTACCTCGGGCCGCTCGGCGAACACCCGGACCTGGTCCACCTGACGCCGGAGAACTCCCACCGACTGCGCGCCCTCGCCGCCTGGTTCACCCTGCGGGCGTACGGCCGCGCCGGGCACCGGGAGATCGTGGAGCGCTGCGTCGCCGGTGCCCGCGCGCTCGGCGCGGAGGTGGCCCGGATCGACGGCCTGGAACTGCTCGCGCCGGTGCGGCTGAACGTGGTCTGCTTCACGCTGACGACGGACCCGACCCCGGAGCGGCTGGCCGGACTCGCCGCCGAACTGGCCGAGGAGGCCTTCCTCACCCCCACCCACCACGCGGGGCGGCCCGCCCTGCGCGCGGCGTTCAGCAACTGGCGCACCACCGAGGCGGACGTCCGGCGGACGGCGCGGGCGCTGGCCCGGGCCGTCCGGAAGGTGACGGCCTGAGCGTCACGGCCTCGGCCCCGACGATCCGGAGGCGGGCCACCGGGGCCGACGGGGTCGCCGAGGTCAGCTCCGGTCGTGGTCCCCCGTCCCGCCGTCGATCAGTTCGCGCAGGATGTCCATGTGCCCGGTGTGCCGCGCCGTCTCCGTGGCCATGTGGACCAGCACCCAGCGCAGCGAGACGGTGTTGCCCGACCAGGAGGTGCCGAGGTCGTCCAGCGCGAGCTCCCTGATCGCCTCGTCGGCGCCGGCCCGGGCCCGCGCGTAGAAGGCCAGGATGTCCGCCGTCGACTCGTGCGCCTCCACCCGCATGTCCGACTCGTCGTCGGCGTCGATGTCGAACGGCAGCGGGCCCATCTCCCGGCCGAACGTCTGCCGGAACCAGCCGAGTTCGGCACCGCCGAGGTGCTTCACCAGCCCCAGCAGGTTCGTCCCGGAGGGTGTCATCGGACGGCGCAGCTGCTCGTCGTCCAGCCCCTCCAGCTTCCACAGCACCACGTCGCGGTGCCGGTCCAGCGCCGCGTGGAGGATGTCCTTCTCCTCGCCCGTGAAGGGCACACTGTTGCTCATGCGCGGGACCGTACCAGCCGCCACCGACAACCCGTCCGGGAGCGGCTACGGCCACTGCCCCCGGCCGTCCGGGCTCACGGGTGCGCCCCGTCCCCGTAGACGCCGCCCGCGCGGTCGGTCAGGCCGTCCATGAACTCCGCGTGCGCGAGGTTCATGAACTTCAGCGGGCGCCAGCGGGACCGGTGGTCGGGGTGGTCGCTGAACCGCGCCGCGGTGTCGCAGAGCCGCCGCCACCACAGCATGGCGTCCTGGCGCATCCGCTGCGTCCAGCCGGGCTCGTCGTTGCGGCCTTCCAGGACGATCTCCTCCCAGGCCACCAGGACGTCGGAGAGAAAGACGCAGTCAGCGGCGGTGATCTGCGCCAGTCGCTCGGCGGCGAACCGGGCGCTGGTGCCCTCGGGTTGGGCCTCGACCAGCTCGCGCATGCGGGCGGCCAGGAAGCGCTGCAGCGGGGTGACGTCGTCGGTGTGGAGGTCGTCGGAGAACTCCAGCAGTTCCACCGGCCTGCGTTCGCGTGCCATCGTGCGCTGTCCCCTCGGTTCGGACGGTACGCGCTCATTGACGCACCGTCACCGGTCTCGCGCCCGACCCTAGCGGTTCGCGCCGGACGTCGCGGCGGATTTCCCCACCTCCCGCACCGACCCGGCCGGCCCGTGCCGTCCCGCGGGGACCGTCTCGCCCAACACGCGTGGCGAACCTTGCCCTCACACCGGTGTGAAGGCCGATGATGCTCCCATGACCGCCACTCCTTTCGACCCGTACGCGCTGCTGGAGCAGAGCAGCCTCGGCATCCTCGCCACCATCAAGGCGGACGGCCGGCCGCAGCTCTCCCCCGTCCTGCCGTTCTACGACCGGGCGGCGAACGCCATCCTGGTCTCCACCCAGGAGGGGCGGGCCAAGACCGCCAACCTGCGCCGGGACCCTCGGGCCAGCCTGGAGGTGACCGGGCCGGACGGCCGCTCCTGGGTCACCGCCGAGGGCGTGGCCACCCTGACCGGCCCGGGCACCGACCCCGACGGGCCGGAGGTCGAGGCACTGGTGGACTACTACCGCCGCGCCGCCGGGGAGCACCCGGACTGGGCGGAGTACCGCGAGGCGATGGTCTCCGACCGCCGGGTGCTCCTCACCATCCCGGTCGACCACGTGTACGGCTCCCACATCTGACCGGCTCCGGAGCCGGCCACCGCCACGGGGGTGCGGTGGCCGGCTCCGACACTCGAAGTCCCCTTCACCGAAGGGCGGTTCAGCGCAGTGTCGCCGAGACCACCGTGGCGTCCAGGTCCTCCTGCCACTGCTCGACCGCCGTCAGCCCGGCCGCTCCGGTCACCGCGAGGGCCGTCGGCGCCTGCCGCTCGCTGGTCTCGAACAGCAGCGACCCGCCGGGGGCCAGCCACCGCGGCGCCTCGGCGACCACCCGCCGCAGCACGTCCAGCCCGTCCGCCCCGCCGTCCAGCGCGGGCCGGGCCTCGTGCAGCCGCGCCTCGGGCGGCAGCAGGCCGATGTCCCCGGTCGGGACGTACGGGACGTTGGCGATCAGCACGTCCACCCGGCCGCGCAGGTCCGCGGGCAGGGCGGCGAACAGGTCGCCCTCGAAGACGCCCGCCGCGACGCCGGCCAGGTTGCGGCGGGCGCAGCGGACCGCGCCCGGGTCGATGTCGGCCGCGTACAGCTCGACCGGGTGCGCCGCCGCGGCCGCCACCGCGGCGCCCAGCGCGCCGCTGCCGCAGCACAGGTCGAGCACCACCGCACCCGGGGAGGTCAGCGCGGTGGCGGTGGCGGCCAGGAACTCGCTGCGGCGGCGCGGGACGAAGACGCCCGGGTCGACGGCGATCCGCAGACCGGCGAACTCGGCCCAGCCGACGACGTGTTCGAGCGGCCGCCCGTCGGCGCGGGAGCGGACCATGGCGGCCAGGCCGGCGGGCGAGGCGGCGGCGGAGAGCAGGATCCGCGCCTCGTCCTCGGCGAACACGCACCCGGCGGCGCGCAGCCGGGAGACCACCGAGGAACGGAGGGAGGCGGAAGGGAAGATCGGCAAGAGAACCCCTCGGGGGGAGACGGGAGGACTGACGACTCCGTCAGGGCTCCCGCGAGGGCCGACACCGCGTCGGCGCGCCGTCCGCGCTATGCGCGGCGGGCGCCCGCACGGCCGCGCTCCGGGAGCACCCGCTCGGACATTCCGTTGATGGGTCTCACCTCCCTGAGTCACGGCCACGATCGGCGTCGGCCACCTTACCGCATGCACCGAGCGAGGATGATTGGCATGATTCTGGAAGGCCCTGGGCCGCCCTGACGCCCCGTGAACCATCGGGCCGTCCCCTCCGGCTCGCTCGTCCGGGCGATTCGATAGCTCCACTGACAGTACTTCAGTGATAGCGGACCGTAGCCGCCGCGCATATTAACGGCATGACGAGACATTCCCGCGGACCGTCACGGCTTCGTGCCAGAACGGCCCGCTTCATCAGCGCCGCGGCCACCCTGGGCCTGATCGGCGCCGGCCTCACCGCCTCACTGGCCCAGGCCGTCGCCCCCGCCCACCACCTCGCCGCGCCGCTGCCGGAGCGGGTCCGGGCCACCGGTACTCCGCTGCTCCACGAGACGTTCACCGGTGCGACCGCCGACCCGCGGTTCGTCGCCGTCGGCTCCGCCTGTCTCACCGGCGCGGCCTCCTCGCCGATCGGGCCGGACGGCCGCCCCCTCGGCGGCTGCCCCGTCCCCGAGGTCGGCCCGGTGCCCCCGCTGGACAGCGCCCCCCTCGGCTACCTGCGGATCACCGACTCCAGCAACGACCAGAGCGGCGCGGTCCTCTTCGACCAGGCCCTGCCCGCCGGCAACGGCCTGGACGTGACCTTCGACCAGTGGCAGTACGGCAGCACCACCCCGGCCACCCCGGCCGACGGCATCTCCTTCTTCCTGGTCAACGGCGATGTCTCGCTCACCCACCCCGGCGCCTTCGGCGGCAGCCTCGGCTACGCCCAGAAGCTTCCCGACGACAACCCGAACCTGACCTTCCTGCCCGGCGTCGACAGCGGGTACCTGGGCGTCGGGCTCGACGTACTCGGCAACTACTTCGGCGACTGGGAACAGCGCGGCAACGGCTGCTCCCAGCGCTCCCCCGCCGGCACGGGTTTCCGCATCCCCGCGCCGGGCGCCAACATGGTCACCGTCCGTGGACCGGGCAACGGCCTCCTCGGCTACTGCTTCCTCACCGCGACGACCAGCAACTTCACCACCACCGGCCCGTGGCCCTCCACCCTGCCCGGCACCCTCCAGGGCCCGCTCACCTCGCTGCCGCCCGGTGTGACGCCGGACCAGGCGCAGACCCTGCTGGAGCCCTCGCGCCGCCGGGTGAACGTGCACCTGACGCCCGCGCCCTCGCCGGTGCTCACCGTCTCCGTCGACTTCAACGACGGCACCGGCTCGCACCAGGTGATCCAGACGCCCGCGCCGCAGCCGCTGCCCGCGACGTACAAGTTCGGCTTCGCCGGATCCACCGGCCTGTTCACCGACGTGCACCTGGTCCGCAACGTGGTGATCAGCACCGAGCAGCCGCTGCCCGAGCTGAACCTGGTCAAGCAGGCGCACCAGCCGCTGCCCGGGCTGATCACGGTGGGCACCCCGATCCCGTACGACTTCGTCGTCACCAACTCCGGGAACGTGCCGATCTCCAACCTGGCCGTCAACGACCCCAAGATCGGGCCGATCAGCTGCCCGGTGATCACCCTGGCCCCCGGTGAGACGGTGACGTGTACGGCGACCTACCTGGTCACCGCCGCGGACGCCGCCGCAGGCCACGTCGACAACACGGCCCAGGCCACCGGGACCACCGACGAAGGCCCGGTCACCTCGCCGCCGTCCTCGGAGAAGGTACCGGTGGTGGCGCCACCGGGGCTCGAGGTGACCAAGCACGTCGACGCGCCGGAGCCGTTCCACGTCGGTGACACCGTGCCGTACACCTACGTGGTCAACAACACCGGTGGAACCGAGATCACCGACCTCACGCTGACGGACGACAGGGTCACCGGGATCACCTGCGACACCACCACCCTGGCCCCGCGGGGCAGCCCCGGCGACAGCACCAAGTGCCACGGCAGCTACGTCGTGACGGCGGCCGATGCCCAGGACGGGAAGGTCACCAACCACGTCTTCGCCAGCGGGACGTCCAACGGCGAACCGGTCACCTCACCGGAGGCCGAGGCCACGGTCACGGTGGTCGGCCCCTCCTCGATCGACCTGACCAAGCAGGCGGACACCCTCGGGCCGGTCCGCGTCGGTGACACCGTCCACTACACCTACACGGTCACCAACACCGGCTCGACGGTGCTCGACAACGTCGCCGTCACCGACGACCACGTCACACCGGTGACCTGCGACGCGACCACCCTCAACCCCGGCCAGAGCACCACCTGCCACGCCACGTACGTGGTGACCGACGCCGACCTGGCGCTCGGCCACATCACCAACACGGCCGAGGCGTTCGCCACCGACCCGCGGGGCGACACGGTGGTGAGCCCGCAGCGCGAGGTGACGCTGCCCGTGGTGGGTGTGGCACAGCTCAGCCTCACGAAGAGGGCGGACAGCGCCGGGCCGTTCCACCTGGGTGACACCGTGCACTACACCTACACGGTCACCAACACCGGGACGGCCGCGGTCGACAACCTGATGGTGGCCGACGACCACGTCACGCCGGTGACCTGCGACACCACCACCCTCAACCCGGGCCAGACCGCGACCTGCCACGGCAGCTACGTGATCACCGCGGCCGACGTCGCCGCCGGGCATGTCACCAACACGGCCCACGCCCACGGCACCGACCCCGAGGGCCACCCGGTCCAGAGCCCGCCGGCCGAGGCCACGGTCCCCGTCGTCGGCGTCGCGGAGCTGAGCCTCGCGAAGATCCCGGACAGCGTCGGCCCGTTCCACCTCGGCGACACCGTCCACTACACCTACACGGTGACCAACACCGGTACGGCCACGGTCAACAACCTCACCGTGACCGATGACCACGTCACGCCGGTGACCTGTGGCGCGACCTCCCTCACCCCGGGCCAGAGCACCACCTGCCACGGGACGTACGTCATCACGGCGGCCGACGTCACGGCCGGGCATGTCACCAACATCGCCCACGCCCACGGCACCGGTCCGGAAGGCGAGACCGTCCAGAGCCCGCCGGCCGAGGCCAGCGTCCCGGTCGCGGGCGTCGTGGAACTGACCCTCGCCAAGGTTCCGGACAGTGTCGGGCCGTTCCACCTGGGAGACACGGTCACCTACACGTACACGGTGACCAACACCGGCACAGCCACGGTCAACAACCTGGCCGTGACCGACGACCACGTCCAGAACGTGACATGTGGCGTGACCACCCTCACCCCCGGTGAGAGCACCACCTGCCACGGCTCCTACGTGGTCACGGCCGCCGACGTCACCGCCAGCCACGTCACCAACACCGCCGTCGCCACCGGCACCAACCCGGAAGGCCAGACCGAACAGAGCCCGCCGGCCGAAGCCACCGTCCCCGTCATCGGCGTCGCGGCGCTCAGCCTCGCGAAGGTCCCGGACAGCGTCGGACCGTTCCACCTCGGCGACACCGTCCACTACACCTACACGGTCACCAACACGGGAACGGCCCCGGTCACCAACCTCACCGTCACGGACGACCACGTCCAGAACGTGACATGTGGCGCGACCTCCCTCAACCCGGGCCAGAGCACCACCTGCCACGGCAGCTACGTGATCACCGCGGCCGACGTCACCGCCGGCCACGTCACCAACACCGCGCACGCCCACGGCACCGGTCCGGAAGGCGAGACCGTCCAGAGCCCGCCGGCCGAGGCCAGCGTCCCGGTCGCGGGCGTCGTGGAACTGACCCTCGCCAAGGTCCCGGACAGCGTCGGCCCCTTCCACCTCGGCGACACCGTCCACTACACCTACACGGTGACCAACACCGGCACCGCGGTTGTGAACAACGTGGCGGTGAGTGACGACCACGTCCAGAACGTCACGTGTGGCACGACCACCCTCAACCCGGGCCAGAGCACCACCTGCCACGGGACGTACGTCATCACCGCGGCCGACGTCACCGCCGGCCACGTCACCAACACCGCCGTCGCCACCGGCACCAACCCCGAAGGCCAGACCGAACAGAGCCCGCCGGCCGAAGCCACCGTCCCCGTCATCGGCGTCGCGGCGCTCAGCCTCGCGAAGGTCCCGGACAGCATCGGACCGTTCCACCTCGGCGACACCGTCCACTACACCTACACGGTCACCAACACCGGCACGGCCCCGGTCACCAACCTCACCGTCACGGACGACCACGTCCAGAACGTGACATGTGGCGCGACCTCCCTCAACCCGGGCCAGAGCACCACCTGCCACGGCAGCTACGTGATCACCGCGGCCGACGTCACCGCCGGCCACGTCACCAACACCGCGCACGCCCACGGCACCGGTCCGGAAGGCGAGACCGTCCAGAGCCCGCCGGCCGAGGCCAGCGTCCCGGTCGCGGGCGTCGTGGAACTGACCCTCGCCAAGGTCCCGGACAGCGTCGGACCCTTCCACCTCGGCGACACCGTCCACTACACCTACACCGTCACCAACACCGGCACGGCCACGGTCAACAACCTCACAGTGACCGATGACCACGTCACGCCGGTGACCTGTGGCGCGACCGCCCTCACCCCGGGTCAGAGCACCACCTGCCACGGCAGCTACGTGATCACCGCGGCCGACGTCACCGCCGGCCAGGTGACCAACACCGCCCACGCCCACGGCACCAATCCCGCGGGCCAGCCCGAGCAGAGCCCGCCGGCCGAAGCCACCGTCCCCGTCGTCGTCGGCGTCGCGGAGCTCACCCTCACCAAGAGGGCTGACAGCGCCGGACCGTTCCACGTCGGTGACACCGTGCGCTACACCTACACCGTCACCAACACCGGGAACACCACCCTGACCAACCTCACGGTGACCGACGACCACGTCCGGAACGTGACGTGCGACGCGACCACCCTCAACCCCGGCCAGAGCACGACCTGCCACGGCACGTACGTGATCACGGCGGCCGACGGCCAGGCCGGCCACGTCACCAACACGGCTCGCGCCAACGCCACCGACCCCCAGGGCCGGCCCGTCCAGAGCCCGCCCGCCGAGGCCACGGTCGAGGTGGTTCCGGCCGGCGCGTCCTCACTGACCATCACCAAGCGGTCCGACGCCGACGGGACCGTGTTCCCGGGTGACATCGTCACCTACACGTACACGGTGACCAACACCGGGTCCACCACGCTGACCGACGTCGCCGTCAACGACGACCGGGTCCAGAACGTGACCTGCGAGCGGACCACCCTCGCCCCCGGCGAGAGCACCACCTGCCAGGGCACCTACACGGTGACCGAGGAGGACGCGAAGGCGGGCAGCATCACCAACACCGCCCGGGCCACCGCCCGCGACCCGCAGGGTGAGGTCGTGCAGAGCCCGCCGGTCGAGCTCTGCATCGTCGTCGCGCCCTGCCCGCCGAAGGGGCACGACCACAAGGGCGGCGGCAGCCACGGCTGCCCTGGCCACCCGGGTCACCACCCGATTCCGCCTCAGGGCGGCGGCAAGGGCGGGCTGCCGGTGACCGGCGCCCCGACCGCTACCGCGAGCGCGAGCCTGGCCGGGGGCGGGCTGGTCGCCCTCGGCGGTCTGGCGCTCCACCGGGCCCGGCGCCGCGCTGCCGGCAAGCAGCCCGTCGCGTAGCGCCGACAATCCCGCCGTGTGACGGCGGTCGGGCCGCCCCCGGTGCCTTCGGGTACCGGGGGCGGCCCGCTGTCCGTCCGGCGCGGCAGGGGTCAGGCAGCCGTGGCCGCCGACCGTGTCCGGGGGCGGTAGGAAACCGAACGTGCTGTTTGTTACCGCCCCGGGGCGTGGCCCCCACACGGATCCCGTGGTCCCGTCGCCGCCAGTTCGCCCGCACCCGTCAGGTTTCCCGCGGGCAGGAGGACCTGGGCCGCCGTCAGCCCACGGCGATCTCCGTCGGCGCCTCGACGCGCACGGGGCCGCCCGTTCCACGCGAGTCACCGCCCGGGGCCCGGTCGACAGCCGGGCCTCCGCCTTCCGCGGCCGCCCGGGCCGCTGCGGCCTCGGCGACCACCTGGGCCCCGCGGTCGGGCCCCATCTGCAGCGAACCGAGCACGCCCGGCACGGCGATGCTCGGCATCAGGTGCTGGTACAGCGCGGACACCCGCGACTCCAGGTCCGCCCGGCCGCTGAGTTTCTGGGACTGGATCTGCACCCCGGTCCACGCGGCGACGAGCAGCCAGGCGGTGTCCGCCGGCACGATGTGCGGAAGCAGCTCGCCGCGCTCACCCGCCGCGGTCAGCAGCACCTCGAACCGGCTGACCCAGCCGGGGATGGCACCGCTGCCGAGGTCGTCGAAGAGGTCCTGGCCGAGTGAGAGTCGGGCACCCGCGCTGAGCAGCGGGTCACGCGGCATCAGGTACGCGACCACCATCCCGGTGTCCACGAACTCCTGGAGCTTGCAGCTCCGTTCGGGAACTCCGTCCTGGACGAACTGCTCCTCCACGACGCCCTGCGCCAGATCGCGCTTCGAGGCGAAATGGAAATACACCGCGCCACGCGTCACCCCGGCCCGGGAGACCACTTCGCCGATGGTCGCGCCCTCGTACCCGAACTCGTCGAAGACCGAGGCCGCCGCCTCCAGGATCAGCCGACGAGTCCGGAGCGCCCGCTCCTGCCGTACCACCGAAACCACCCCGCCCTGAACTCCCGGAAAACAAAACCAAACACCCCGTATCTTAGCTGCGCGCCACCGGCGACCGACAAGGCGATCTCGGCGAATCCCGCCGACCCCTCCCCTTCCTCACACCCCGTCAGGCCCGACCGCCTGCCGGGCGACCGCGCACGCCGACCGGGCCCGACGATTCGGTCTCGGCCCGCCGCCCTCACCCCGCCCGGAAACCGAATGAACGGTTTCTCCCAGGGGTTCGTCCCCGTACACACGCACCGGCCTTCTGCGCGCGCAGAAGGCCGGTGCGTGTCGGGGCCGGTGGGTGTCGAGGGCCGCCGAGGCCGCGCGGGAAGTCGGACCGGCCGACTTCCCGCGCGGAGCGGGCCGAACCGGCGACGCCGGGTCAGGCCGGAATGCCGCAGTACTGCTGCTGCTTGCCGATCGCGCGGTAGACGCAGTCGGCCGTCTCCACCAGGCGCAGTACCGCTTCGCGGTTACGGCTGGTCTCGCGGTCGATCACCTCGTCGGGCGGGTAGAAGCCGCCGCCGCTGCCGGTCTCTCCGGGGTACATCTCGAAGGTGTAGGCGAAGATCCGCTGGGCGCCCCAGAGCCAGTCGTCGATCGCTCCGTCGGTGATGTAGAGGTCGCTCGACTGCTCGGGCGTGTAGCCGTTGGTGGCGGCCATGCCGCGGCCGAGGGTGGCGAAGGTGTTGTACTCGTCGGCCGTCATGCCGGTGGCGGTGTCGGCGGTGGTCCAGCCGAACGGCCAGAGCACGAGTTCGCTGTAGGTGTGGAAGTCGATGGCGGCGGTGATCTGCTGCTTGCCGCCGACGACCCGGCTGCGGACGAAGTCGGCGACCACCTTGGTCTCCTTGGCGGACTCCGGCGCGCTGCCCCGGTAGGTCTCGCTGGAGGTGGAGCCGGAGGAGCCGCCGCAGCAGCCCCACTTGTAGTTCCAGTTGCGGTTGAGGTCGGTGCCGACGCTGCTGCTGCCGCTGTTCGGCTGGCGGTCCTTGCGCCAGCTGCGATAGCGGCCGGTGGCGATGTCGTACTCGCCGCCGTCCGGGTTGAGGTCGGGGATCACCCAGATCTCGCGGCTGTTGACGGCGTTGGCGATGCGGCTGTCGGTGGCGTACTTGTCGCCGAACTCGTGCAGCAGGTAGAGGGACATCTCGACGGTGAGGTGCTCGCGGGCGTGCTGGTGGGCGGTGAACAGCACCTCGGGCTCGTCCTCGTCGGTGCCGACGTTGTCGCTGATCTTCACCGCGACGATCGGGCGGCCCTCGTAGGAGGTGCCGATGACGCGCTTGCTCATGATGTCCGGGTGTGCGGCGACCACGGCGTCGATGTCGGCGGTGGCCTCGGCGTAGTTGTGGTAGCCGGCGTCGGCCTGCGGGAAGTCGTACACCGGCCCGGCCAGGCCCTCGTCGCCGGGTTCGGCGCCGTAGCGGGGGCCGGGCAGCGCGACGGGCGACCAGCCGAGCGCGCGCAGCCGGGCGGCCTCGGCGGGGGTGGCGGTGACCACCACCGCGTCGGGCAGGACGGCGTCGACGGAGGCGCCGGTGGCGGCGACGGCGGTGCGCTCGGCGACGGTGCGGGGGCCGTCCAGCCGGTACTGCCGCGCGGTGTCGGCGGCGCTGTCGGCCGTGACGGACGCGGGCTCCGGCAGGCGGTCGGGGGTCGCGGCCTGGGCGGTGAGCGGGGCGGCGAGGGCGAGGGCCAGCAGCACGGCGGTGGCCGCGGCGGGCTTCCCTCGGCGGGGCAGTCGCATGACTGTCCTCCTGTGGAGGTCCGTGGGGGCGGGACGGTGGAGGAGGTGGCGCGCGCCAGCTTGATGGTCCGCCAGTGTCATGGGTTCGTCAAGGCATCGGAAAGTCCGGGTGCACTCGGCGGAGCACTCGGCGGACGGCGCGGGCGGCTCAGGAGACCGCACGGGTCCCACAGGTCGCCAGACTGCACCAGCGGCGCCGCCCGCTCGCGTCCAGGAACAGCCAGCCGCAGCCGGTGCTGGGACAGCGGCGGATGGTGAACCGCCGTGGATCGGCGAGCAGTTCGGCGGCGGAGCGGGCGGCGGCGTACAGCGGCAGCCGCAGCCCGGCCGCCGGTGGCAGCCGCCAGTGCGCCAGGCCGTCCTCGCCCCGGGTGAAGACCGCCGACCGCCCGGCCTCCTGCACCACCGCCGCCACCGCACCGAAGGCGGCGCCGTCCTGCGGGTCGGTCAGGGCCGCGTAGAGGGCCGACCGGAACGCGCGGGCGTCGGCGAGCACGCCGGCCGCCTCCTCGGGCCGCTCCGCCGCCCGACGGAGCAGCGCCTCGACGACCGGTTCGTCGGCGAGGTCGTGGTGGCCGGCCCAGACGGCGAGCGTGGGGTAGCCGCGCAGCCAGTCCGACCCGGGAGCCGGCGCGACACCCGGCTCGACGCCCCAGCCGGCGTAGGTGTTGCAGAACTCCAGCGCGGGGTGGCCGCCCGCGCTCCACGGCAGCCACTGGTCGCCGACCCGCACCGCGTACAGCGGCGCCGGAGGGCGGTCCAGCCGGGGGTCGGCCCGCAGGATGCGGTCGTGCAGGGCGGCGAGTTCGGCGCCGGGCTCGACCCCGAGGCCGTCCACCAGCACGCGCCGGGTGCGGCGGTAGAGGGCGAGCGCCTCGGTCTGCCGGCCGGCCCGGTAGAGGGCGGTCATCAGGGCGAGGACGAGGCGCTCGCGGGGCAGCAGGTCGTCGGAGGGAAGGCCAGTCAGGGCCCCGGCGGGCGCGGCGGGCAGCGCCCCGGCCGAGGGGGCGGCGGGGGCGGGGGCGGTCAGGTCGGGAGCGGTCAGGTCGGGAGCGGTCAGGTCGGCGAGCACCTGTTCGTGTCGGCCCATGGCGAGCAGGATCTCGGCCCGCTGCTCCAGGGCGGACAGCCGCAGCTCGGTCAGCCGACGGCCGAGCCGCCCGCGCAGCGCCTCGTCGACGACGTCCGCGAGCAGCGGCCCACGCCAGAGCGCGAGCGCCCGGTCGTGGCAGCGCAGCCGTTCGCCGGGGTCGCCGGTGGCGGCCGCCCGGGTGGTCAGGTCGATGAACTCCCGTACGTCGACGTCGTGTTGACCGGCAGCGAGGGCGTACCCGTCGTGCCGGGTCCCGATCACCACGCCGTACGGGCGCAGCCGGGCCCGCAGCCGTCCGATGTACGTGTGGACGGTGCCGCGGGCCGAGCCGGGCGGGTCGCCGCTCCAGAGCAGGTCGATCAGCCGGTCGGTGCTGACGACCCGGCCGTCCTCCAGCAGGAGGACGGCCAGCAGGCAGCGCTCCTGGCGACGGCTGCCGGCCAGGACGGGCTCACCCCGGTGGTCGGCCTCGAACGACCCGAGCAGTCGGAACTCCATGGCGGGCCACCCTAGAACCCGAACGGCCGTACGAGGAGACCTCCGGAGGCACGGTCTCGATCGGCGTGCGCCGGGCGGCGGGAGCGCCCGGTCCGTGGTGAGAATCCGGTCAGGGGCTCCTGCCACGCTGGGCCTCCGAACGCCCGACACCTCGCCAGGAGGACCGATCATGCGCCGAATCCTGCTCTCCGCCGCGCTGGCCGCCGTCACCGCCGTCACCCTCACCGGCCTGGCGGCCGCCCCGGCCGGCGCCGTCACCGGTCGGGGCGGGTGGGAGCCCTCGCCCACACCGGCGTTCGACCTCCCGGCCGGCTCCCGCTGCGACTTCCCCGTGCACATGGAGCCCGTCGTCGACGAGGTCCAGCGGCGGGTGCTGGAGTACGCCCCGGACGGCACCACCGTGCGCCGCGCCGCCTTCCGGGGCGCCCTCGTCCTGCGGCTCACCAACACGGCGACCGGCGCCTCGTACGACGCGGACGCCGGCGGCCGGGCCCTCGTCGACTACCGCGCCGACAACTCCCAGACCTGGCACGCCCACGGCCCGATCCTGCTCGGCGTCGGCCCGGACGGCGGCAACCTGCCCCGCGACCTCTACACCGTCGACGGTGTCTACACCCTCGACATCAGTGCCACCGGCTACCGCACGCTGAGCATCGAGCGGGGCTCCGCCGAACCGCTCTGCGCGAAGATCGGCTGACCGACCCGTCCGATCAGCCACCCCGTCCCGCTGCCCCGTCCGGCGCAGCAGGACGCGCGGGACGGGCGGGTTGCTGCGATCTTCGGAGGGCACCCGGCCACGCCCGACGGCCGGGTCCCGTCGTCCCGAGACCGTGGAGGCCCGGATGTGGCAGGCTCCCCCCGCCCCCGTCAGCCGCGAGTGGCTCCCGGTGCTGGACATGCCGGCGCCCGGCCCGCAGAACCGCTGGACGGTGCTGCTGCGGGCCCTGCTGCTGATCCCCCAGTTCGTGGTGGTGTGGGCGTTGACGGCGGTGGCGTTCCTCGTCACCGTCTTCGGCTGGTTCGCCGCACTGGCGCTGGGCCGGCTGCCGGATTTCGTGGCGGACTACCTGACCGCGTTCGTCCCGTACGACACGCGGGTCGCCGCGTACCTGATGCTCACCGTGGACCGCTACCCGCCGTTCCGGTTCGAGGTCCCCGACTACCCGGTGCAGGTCAGACTGCGGCCCGGTGAGCTGAACCGGCTCGCCGTGCTGTTCCGCATCATCCTGGTCATCCCGGCCTCGATCGTGCAGGGCCTGGTGAACGCGGGGTGGTGGATGGTGTCGTTCGTGCTCTGGCTGGTGGTGCTGATTCTCGGCCGGATGCCGCAGCCGCTGTACGAGGCGACGGCCGCGATCGTGCGCTACCGGATGCGCTACGCCGCCTATCTGGTGATGATCTCGTCCGCCTACCCCAAGCGCCTGTTCGGCGACGAGCCGGGCAGCGAGCCGGAGGGCCCGGTCTCGGCCACCCGGCCGCTGGTCCTGAGCGGCGCGGCGCGCGGTCTGCTGGTCCTCTTCCTGATCCTCGGCCTGGCCTCCTGGGCGACGGGCTCGATCACCGCCTCGGTGAACTCGGACGAGAACGACGACGACGTCAACACCGGCCCGGCCGAGCGGGTCGTCGCGCCGCTCGTTCCGGGACCCGCCGGCCACGGGCCCCGGGAGTGACGCGCAGGTTCGCCCGATCGGGGGGCGCGTACGCACCGGCGCGCCCCTGTCGCGCACGCGCCGCCTGATCGAGAAAGCCAGGTTACTGGCAGTATGTGCACGGCTACGTTTGGCATATGACGCACTCTCAAGTCCGCCGACTTCTCGTCCGTACGGCCGGGGCCCTCGTGCTCCTGGCCGCGCCCCTCGGCGTACAGGCCGCCTCCGCGCACACCCCTCCCGGGGACCAGCGGACCGTCATCACCGCCCTCGGCGACGGCGACCGCGACGCGTTGCAGCGGTCCGTGGACGCCCAGCTCGCCACGAGCCGGGGCGGCAGGCAGACCGCCGCCAACGAGGTCAGCTACCCGGACGGCGCGGTGGTGGTGCTCCCCCTGCCCGGCCAGGCGCAGGCGCCGGCCTGGAGCGGCGACCACCGCCGCCGCACGCCCCGGGGCCCGGACTGGAAGAACTGCCCCACCCCGGCCACCGAACCGTCCTACTACTGCTTCTACACCGACAAGAACTGGGGCGGCCGCCGCCTCCAGTTCAACCTCTTCCACGAGGACGCCGCCGTGTACTTCGCCGACTACGGGTTCCGCGACCAGGCGAGCAGCTGGGTGAACACGGCGCGCGGTCTGGAGGTGATCGTGGACAACGACCCGGGCGACGGCCAGTGGCAGATGCTCTGGAAGGAGCCGGCCCAGGCGCTGTCCGGGTCGGTCGCCTACGACAACATGGCCGACCGCTTCTGGGCCGTCAGGCAGTAGCCGCCGGCTCGCGCCGTCGACCGCGCTACCGGCCATACCGCCGACCGCGCCACCGGCCGCGCTACCGGCCGCCGGCCGAAGGGGGCGGCGAGACCGCGCCGCCCGTGGCGACCGGCTCCGGCGTGACCATGATGTAGGTCGGCGCCGGAGCCGTCTGCCGGGAGTCCGCCGCGAACCAGCCCGCGCCGAACGCGACGATGCCGAGCAGGAGGCCGCCGAGGACCAACGTGACGATGTGCTGCTTCATGGCCCAAGGGTAGGGGCGCCACGGCCAACTTCCTTGCCGCCACGGCCCGCTGGCCACGCCGGGCGTCAACTGTGCTTGACGACGGCGCCGGATGGGAGGATTTCCCCATGACCTCCCCGCTCCGTGTCCTCCGCGTGCTCGGCGACCGCCCGTTCGCCGAGGTCGGCCACCCCGTCCTCGCCGTGCCCGACGAGCGGCGCGGCCTGCTCGCCGTGGCAGGCGAACGCGGGTTCGCCCGGACGGCGACGGTGGGGGTGTACGGCACCGGGGACCTCGGGTGCCGGGCCGTGCTCCGGACGCGTTTCCCGGTGCACGCGCTGGCCTTCCACCCCGACGCGCCCCTGCTCGCCGTCGGCACCGGCGCGTACGACGGCGGCTACGTCTTCGAGGGCGAGCTGCTCCTGCTCGACTGGGAGACGGGCGCCACGACCTCCCTCCTCGAACACGAACTCGGCCGGCAGGTCCTCGGACTGACCTGGCTCGACGGCCAGGCCCTGCGCGTGCTGATGGCGCCGCCCGACGACCGGAAGGACCGCAGGGCGCACGTCGAGGGCCATGTCGCCGTCCTGCGCCGGCCCGACTGGCGCACCGCCGCACCCCGTTCGGTCACCCCCGCCGACCTGGCCGGGCCCCGGATCCCGGCCCCGCGCCCCGACGGACGCGAGGAGGCCCGCCGGGCACTGTCCGCACTGAGCCCGGACTGGGAGCCCCGGCGCCACGTCCTCGCCATCGAGGAGCTGCCGGACGGCGCGGTCCTGGCCACCCTCGCCCGGGACGAGGACGACCCGGAACGGCCCGGGCACACCGCCCTCGCCGACGGTCTGCTGCTCCGGCACCGGACCACCGAGTACCTCGACTGGCAGGAGCGCCTGCGGATCCGGCACGGCAGCCGGGACTACGTCAACGAGGTCCCGCCGGACGGCCGGGAGCAGTACTGGCTCTCGGTGCGCTCCCCCGAGGGGCCGGGCGTCCGGCCACTGTTCCCGTTCTCCTGGGAGCCCGGGGAGACGCACTTCCCCGGTCCAGGCGTGGAGACCGAGGACGGCGACCTGGTGCACACCGGCACCGTGTACGACGGCCACGGGCTGCAGCCCGGCGGCTCGTTCGTCGTCCGCCGCGCGGCCGCCGACGGCGCGCCCCGCTGGGTCTTCCGGACCGACCACGTCGCCACCGACCTCGACACCGACGGGGACACCGCACACGTCGCTTACCGCGACGGCGAGTTGCTGGCCCTGGACCTGCGCACCGGCGCCCTCCGCCGGCGCCACCGGCTGACCGTCGCCGGCGTCCCCGCCGTCCCCACCGCGCTCACCGTCCCCGGGCCCGGGCGCCTGCTGGTCGGCACGGCCGACGGCCGGGTCCTGGACTGCGCGACCGAGTAGCCGTCTCCCCCGCCGGGCCCGTACTCTCCCCCGCCGGGCACTCCGACACCCACGCCGGTGCCGGGGGCCCCTCACCCCCGCGACAGCAGGGTTCGCACCTCGCGGGGCCTGGCCTCGCGCTCGTCGAACACGACCGCGTCGCCCGCCTCGCGCCCGATGGCGGCGAACGCCCCCTGGAACGCCTCCTGGGACCCGAACTCCCCGGTGGTGACGACCGCGTCGCCCTCGGGGGTGACCCAGACCTCGGCCCGCAGGTATCCCGGCTGCGCGGTCAGCACCTCACGGACCCGGTGGCAGCGGCCGACGAACTCCTCGACGTACTCGGGCTTCGGGTAGTGGAACGCGACGAAACCGAACGACATGACGGTGCCCTCCCAGCATTGTACGATTGCGTATAACCAGAGGCTAGGCCCGTTGTACGCCTCCGCACAACGGGTGGGATCGTGAGGTGGACCACACCATGGGCGCGTTGCGCACACCGCGTGAGAAGTGGGTCGAGGCCGGCCTGCAGGCACTGGCCTCGGGCGGCGTGGACGCCGTAAGGGTCGAGGCCCTGGCCAAGTCCCTCGGCGTGACCAAGGGCGGGTTCTACGGCTACTTCGCCGACCGCGACGCCCTGCTGACGGAGATGCTGGACACCTGGGAGCACGAGGCCACCGACGACGTCCTCGACCGGCTCGCCCACGAGGACGCGGACACCCGGGCCAAGGCCCGCCTCGCCGGGAAGCTCACCTTCTCCGACCGCCTGCGCCCCATCGACCTCGCCGTACGCGACTGGGCCCGCCGCGACCAGGCCGTCGCCGAACGCCTGCGCCGCGTGGACAACAGGCGCATGGACCTGCTGCGCGAAGCCATCGGCAGCGTCTGCACCGACCCCGACGAGGTCGAGGCCCGCAGCCTGCTCGCCTTCTGCCTCGCCATCGGCAACCACTTCCTCGCCGCCGACCACCCCGGCCGCACCCGCGCCGAAGTCCTCGACCGCGCCGGCGGCCTCATCCTCAGGCGACCGTCCGACGACCCCGGCCGCTGACCGCTGCGGCCCGCCCGACGGGCGCACGGGGCCGCCTGCCGCCTGCCGCCTGCCGCACGGTGCCGCAGCCGTTGACGGCGGGCGGCCCCACTGCCACCATCTCGGCGTGACCGATGCCCGACCGCGGCGATCCGCATCCCCCTCAGCCTCTGGCAGCGCGTCGTCATGACGGTGACCGGCGTGGTCTTCCTCCTCGTCGCGATCACGGAGATCGCGCTGGAGCCGGGAGGCGCCAAGGTCTTCGGCGCGGTGACGGGCGCCTTCTCGGCCGTCCTGGTCTACCGGGCCCCGCGGGCGGGGCTGGTCGTCGACGACTTCGGAATCACCAACCGCACGGTGGAGTGGACCCACCGGATCCCCTGGTGCGAGATCGCGTCGACCGGACCCGCCGTGGGCATTTCCGCCTCCGGCCTCGGGACCTCACTGACCCTCGTCACGCACGAGGGCCGCAGGATCGTCCTGCGCGGCCTCGCCGGCTACTCCACGCGGCGCACCACCGCCCGGCTGCAGAAGACGAAGGCGCAGCTCGACGCGAGGATCGCCGACCACCGGACGAGCTGCCCCACCTGCGCCCGCCCCGGCCCCGCGTAGCGCGCCGGGGCTTCGCAGGACCCCGGCCCCGACCGAACGTGCGCGCCCGTCGTCGACCCCTTCCGAACGACCGTCGAACCGTTCACCGACGAACTCCCCTCCGTTTCCGGGCGGTTGCTTCCGCGAATCACCGCCGCGTCCGCGAATCACCGTTGCGGGTGATGGCGGACCGGCCCGCCGGAGCGGAATGCTGGTACGGGCGCCCGGGTACCACGCCCCCGAGCGCCCACCCCCTCGCCACCGCCACAGCACCGGGAGGCACCGTCATGCAGTCCCAACCGTCCGGCCCCGACCAGACCTCCGGAGTCCGTCGGCGCCGCATGCTCGGCCTCGCACTCGGGGCCGGCCTCGTCCCGGCGCTCGGCCCGGCCGCCCAGGCGGCGTCCGATGCCTCGTCCGGTGCCTCGTCCGAGGCCGCCCGAACGCTGCCGGCCGCCGCGCTGGGCCGCCGGGTCGCCGACGTGGCCGCGAGCCAGCTCGGTGTGCCGTACGCCTGGGGCGGCGGCGACCGGCTGGGCGCGAGCCTCGGCTTCTGCGACGCCGACAACGGCTGGCTGAACGGGGTGTGCCTGGGCGAGAAGACGGTCGGGTTCGACTGCAGCGGCCTGTCGCTCTACTGCTGGTACCGGGCCAGCCACGGCACCGTCGAACTCGGGCACTACACGGGCGCGCAGTTCAACCTCAGTGCCCCGGTGGAGCGCGACGCGCTCGCCCCGGGCGACCTGCTGTTCTTCTCCCGCCCCGACGCTCCGCTGCACCACGTCGGGATCCACGTCGGCGATGGCGCGATGATCCACGCCGAACGGACCGGCACCCTGGTCGCCCGGGTCGAGAACGTGCTCGACGTCCCGCGCTGGGCGGGCGAGTTCGCCGGTGCCCGCCGCCCGGGGCAGCCCACGGCCTGAGCCGGCCGACCGGCCCGAGCGGTCACGGGCCGCCGCGCCACTCCCCGCCACGTCTGTCCGGCCCGCCCGTTCGGACGGTCGCCCATCGCCGCGTCGCCCCATCGCCGCGTCGCCCCGTCGCACCGTCGCACCGTCGCCCAGGAGTTCGCCCGTGGACGCCCTGTATTCCCGCTTGCTCGTCACCCGCTTCGCCGAGTGCTTCGGCTTCTACCGCGCGGTCCTGCCGGCCCTCACCGGCGCCACCCTGGCCAAGGGCGCGCCCGAGGGTCCGTACGCCGGCTGGGACCTCGACGACCAGACCCTCCTGGCCCTCTTCGACCGCTCCGCGATGGCCGCCACCCTCGGCACCGGGCCGCAGTCAGCGCCGCAGGCAGGGCCGCATGCGCAGGACGCCGCGATGCTGGTCCTCCGGGTCGACGACGTGGACGCCGCCCTCGGCCTCTGCCTGCGCCACGGCGGCACCCCGGTCACGCCGGCGACCGACCGCCCGGAGTGGGGCCCCACCCTGCGCAGCGCCCATCTGCGCGACCCGGACGGCCGGCTGGTCGAGCTCCAGTCCTACTGACCGCCCCCGGCCCACACCGCACCGCGCGGGGCTCGCGCCTCGCCCGGTGCGGTCGACCCACAGGACGCGCCCGCCGGGCCTACTGCATCGGCGGGGAGAGCCGCCCCATCGGCCCGAAGGACCCGAAACCGGCACCGGCCTGGGTGAGTTGACCGTTCCTGAAGTCCGAGGAGCAGGCCCGCCCGAGGGTCTGCGCGGCGTCGGCCCCCGGGACGTGTCCGAGCACGGCGGCGCAGTACCGGACCGCGGGGACGGGCAGCGGGCGGAGCTCCGCCGAGCCGGCCGGGGTGGCGGCCACGGCCCCGGCGAGGGCGAGCGAGCCGGCCAGGGCGGGAACGGCGAGGCCACGGGGGATGCGCATCGGGGTACCTCCGTACGGGTGGGGACAGCGGCGGCCATCGCCTCGGCCGCCGGGCCCATTCGACGGTCGGCCGCCATCCGCCGCCCGGCCGACACACCGCGCGCCGCACTAGTCGTACGGACGCCACCGGCGTGCCGGCCAGCGGCCCCACCACCGCCGCCACCACCGCCGCCCCCACCGCCCCCACCGCCCCCGGTTCAGCGCTCGGCGTCCTCCGCCCAGAGTTCCGCGTCGCACGCCGCCACCAGCGCGCCGATCCGCGCCCACGCCTCCTCGGCCGGCAGCGGCTCCAGTCGGCGGCCGTCCCGCAGCCGCAGCGCGACCCGGTCGTCCACGGCCTCCTTCGCCCCGATCACCGCCTGGTACGGCACCAGCCTGGCCTCGCGGATCCGGGCGCCGAGGCTGCCGTGCTCGGGACCGGCGACCTCGGCGCGCAGTCCGAGGTCCAGGCAGCGCTGCCGGAACCGTTCGGCCTGCGGCAGTTCGGCCTCGGAGACGGGCAGCAGCGCCACCTGGACGGGCGCGAGCCACGCCGGGAACGCGCCGCCGTACAGCTCGATCAGGTGGGCGACCACGCGCTCGACACTCCCGATCACGCTGCGGTGCACCATCACCGGGCGGTGCTTGGCGCCGTCCGCGCCGATGTAGTGCAGGTTGAACCGCTCGGGCTGGTGGAAGTCGATCTGCACGGTGGAGAGGGTGAACTCGCGCCCGGCGCCGTCGGCGATCTGCACGTCGATCTTGGGCCCGTAGAACGCGGCCTCGCCCTCCGCCGCCTCGAAGGGCACCCCGGAGCGCTCCAGCACCTCGGTGAGCAGCGCGACGGCACGCTCCCAGAGTGCCGGATCCGCCACGTACTTGCCGCCCTCGCCCGGCAGCGAGAGCCGGTAGCGGACCGGGACGACACCCAGTGCCCGGTGCGCCTCGCGGATCAACTCCAGTGCGGCGACGGCCTCGTCGGCCGCCTGCTCGGGGGTGCAGAAGATGTGGGCGTCGTTCAGCTGGATCGCCCGGACCCTGGTCAGCCCGCCCAGCACCCCGGACAGCTCGGAGCGGTACATGCCGCCCAACTCCGCCATGCGCAACGGCAGTTCCCGGTAGCTGTGGGAACGGGAGCGGTAGATCAGCGCATGGTGCGGGCAGAGGCTGGGGCGCAGCACCATCTCCTCGGAGCCCAGTTCCATGGGTGGGAACATGTCCTCGCGGTAGTGCGCCCAGTGGCCGGAGATCTCGTACAACTCCCGCTTGCCGAGCACCGGGGAGTACACGTGGCGGTAGCCGGCCCGGCGCTCCCGGCCGCGGATGAACTCCTCCAGGGAGTGCCGGATCGCGGCGCCGTCGGGAAGCCAGTACGGCAGGCCGGAGCCCATCAGCGGGTCGGTGTCGAACAGGTCGAGTTCACGGCCGAGCTTGCGGTGGTCGTGCACGAGGCGGTCATGCATGGGGCGGTCGTGCTCGGGGCGGTCATGCTTGGGGCGGTCATGCTTGGGGCGGTCGTGCATGGCGGTGGTCTCCACTCGGGTCTGCGGGCGAGTGGGTCCGGGAACGACGAAGCCCCGGGGCACTCGCCCCGGGGCTTCGGACTAGGTCAGCAGTCAGCGCGCCGGGACTCTCTCCGGCGTCGTCGTGACGAGTGCAGCGCGCTTCATGCGTTCCACGGTAGCAGCTCCGCCCCGGTGAGCACCGGTCTTTTCCGGACGTCGCCGCCCGGGCCCGGAAGGCCGCCCGGGCTCAGAAGAGCGTGACGCACCCGCGCGCGGCCAGCGCCGCCACCAGCCGGGCCGACGGCCGCACCTCGTTCCACCGCAGGTCCAGCTTCTCCAGCGCGGGCAGCGCACCCGGATCGGCCAGCCAGTCGGGCAGTTCGGTGATCCGGTTGCCGCGCAGGTCGAGGCGGCGCAGCCGGGGCAGCCCCGCGAGCACGGCGGGGACCTCGGCGAGCGCGTTCTCCCGGAGCTCCAGCTCGCGCAGCTCGCCGAGCCGCCCGAATGATTCCGGCAGGCCGGTCAACTCGTTGCCGCGCAGCCAGAGTTCACGCAGCGCGCGGAGTCCGCCGATCGGCTCCGGCAGGGCGGCGAGCCGGTTGTGCTGCGCGCGCAGCTCGACCAGCGAGGCCAACCCGCCGATGGTGGCGGGGAGTTCGGCGAGTTGGTTCTCGCCCACGTTGAGGTAGCGCAGCGCGGTGAGCCGCCCGAGCGCCTCGGGCAGAGCGGTCAGCGCGTTGTCGTGCAGGTAGAGGAAGTCCCCGAGCCCGGTGAGGTCGAAGAGCTCGGCGGGCAGCTCGGCGAGCCGGTTGTGCCCCAGGTCGATGGTCCGAAGCCCGGCCAACCGGCCGATGCCAGGCGGCAGTTCACTGATCCCGGTCTCGGCGAGGATGAGCACGGTCAGCTCGGTGCGGTCCCACACCTCGGCCGGTACCTCGTCGAGCGGCCGACGCCAGAGGTTGAGCGTCACATCCGTCGCACCTGCCGTCGCACCTGCCGTCGCACCCACGTCCGTCATGCCCGCGCGCGCCTGGTCGGCGGCGATGCGGAACTCCGCCAACTCCCGGCCGTACCACCGGTCGGTCAGCCCGGTACCGGTCATCCCCAGGCGCCGGCACACCGCCGCCGACCGGGCGTTGTCCGGGGCCAGCACGGCCCGGATCTCGGTCAGCCCGTCGGCGAACCCCTTGGCCAGGACGGCCCGGGCGGCCTCGGTGGCGATGCCCTGGCCCCAGCTGTCGGGGTGGAGGTGCCAGCCGACCTCGATCTCCCCGTCGCCGTCCGGCAGCGGCACCAGCAGGACGGTGCCGGCGACCACCCCGGTGTCACGCCGTTCGATCGCCCAGGCGCCGTAGCGCGGATCGACGGAGCGCTTCCGGCAGCGCTCGATGAAGGCCCGGGCCTCCTCGGGCTCGGTCATGGCGCGCGGGGTCCGGCCGATCCACCGGGCGACATCCCACCGGGAGTAGATGTCGAAGGCGCGGTCCTGGTCTGCCGTGGTCCACTGCCGCACCAGCAGCCGTTCGGTGGTCAGCACCGTCTCCGGCACCTCTTCCGTTCCCGCCATGACCCAAGCCCCTCTCCGAGTGGTGTGTGGATCACCGTACGCACCCGGGCCACCGGGTGGAACTCCGGCCCGGGTGCCGCCAGGGGTACCGCTCGCGGGGCTCAGGTCGCCGCCCTCAGAACGCCGCCCTCAGAACGCCGGTCTCAGGAGGCCGGTCTCAGGACGCCGGTCTCAGGTCGCCGGCGGGAGGTGGCGCTCCGCCGCGAGCCTGGCGATCGTCCGGAGCCTGCCGAAGTAGGCCGCGCCGTACTCCTCGTTGATGAGGGGCACCACCCGGTCGAGCTCGGCGATCAGCGCCCAGAGGCCGGCGACGCCGGAGCCGTCGAGCCCGCCGTCCAGATCCCGCCGGAGGTAGCCGGCGACACGGGAGTCCAGAAGGATCAGCGTCGAGCCCGCGATGTCCGCCGCGACGAAACTCGACGGGAACGGCGCCTGCCAGTGCTCCTCCCACAGCCGGGCGAGTCGCTCCCCGGCCGGCCCGCCGTCCGCGTCCGCCGCCGTGGACGGGCGGAGCAGCGCGGAAACGGCGGCGAAGACGGCAAGGGTCAGCCCGGCGGCCCGCTCCGGACTGACGTCGGCACTCGTCGCCGCGCCCCGCGCGAGCCGGTCGCGCAGCCGTACGCCGTGGCCGAGTTCGGCGGCCGGTCCGTCCCCGAGGAGCCCTTCGGTGACGGCCCGCTCGATCAGCTCCGGGAGCGGCCCGTCGACGGCCAGCCGCTCGGCGAGGACCTGCTCCAGGGCGAACAGCGCGTGCGTGACGGCGACGGTGGCGAACTCGTACCGGAAGTACGAGTGCCGGATGAGCTCCCGGGAGGTCTCCAGCACGCTCATCACGGAGCCGGACGCCCCGGCCGGCAGGGTCAGACCGGCGACCAGGGCGTCCATGCCCGCGTAGCCGGGGGCGACGAAGTGGGACCGTGGGTCCGGTACGGGCAGCAGCGGCAAGGCGTTCACCGGCGCAGTCTCACCACCCGGCGGCGCCGACGCCACCCGTTTTCCCCCGGGTACTCGTCCTCCCCGGAACCGTGGAACGACAGGCGGTCAGCCAAGCTTCGGCGCCACGGCGGTCGGCCCCTGCGCCACGCCCGCCGCCGCCCCCGCCCCCGCGCCGGTCCCCCGTTGCCCGGTGCCGCAGAACGCCTGCTCCAGGAAACCGCCCTCCGCCTGCAGCTGCGCGACGAACTGCGCCTCGTCGCCGCGCGGGGTGACGGACAGCGACACCTGCCGGTCGCCCGAGCTCCACAGCTGGGTGCTGTACCCGGACACCGAGCCGTCGTGCCCGTAAACCGGACCGCAGGAGAGTTCCCAGCGGGCCAGCCCGAGCCCGTAGCCCAGCGAGGACGGCACGCCGTCGACCACGATCGGGGTGGTCGTGGTCATCTCCTGGAGCAGCGGCGGCGGGAGCAGCCGGCCGTCCAGGAGGGCCTGGTGGAAGCGGTTCAGGTCACCCAGGGTGGAGATCAACTCACCGGCCGAGTTCGCCCAGGTGACGCTCGCGACCGTGACGTCCCGGTCGCTGCGGTCCTGCGGGCCGGGGCCCTCGGGCAGCGTCCAGTAGCCGTGCGCGTGCGGGCCCCGGATGCCGGTGGCCGTGCCCGGGAAGTACGTGCCGGTGAGGCCGAGCGGGCGCAGGACGCGCGCGGTGACCTCCTGGGCGTAGCCGTGCCCGGTCACCTTCTCGATGATCATGCCGAGCAGGGTGTAGTTGACGTTGGAGTAGCCGAACCGGGCGCCCGGCGGGAAGGCCGGCGCGTGCGCGACCGAGGAGGCGACCACCTGGGCCGGGGTGATGTGCCGGGTCAGGCCGCCGTGGTCCAGCCAGTCGCGGATGCCCGCCGGGTCCGTCCAGTCGGGGAACACCCCGCCCTTCTCGTTGGTGGAGTCCCAGAGGCCGGAGCTGTGGTCGAGCAGCCGGCGGACGGTGATCCGGCCGCCGTTCGGGACCAGCCCGGGCAGGTACCGCTCGACCGGATCGTCCAGGCCGATCCGCCGCTCGCCGACCAACTGGAGCACCGTGGTGGCGGTGAACACCTTGGTGACGCTGCCGGCCCGGAACCGCCCGTCCGCGCGGACCGGTGCGCCGGTGGCCAGGTCGGAGACGCCGGACGCCCCACGCCAGACCCCGTTGCCGTCCCTGACCTCCGCGATCGCCCCGACCGCACCGGCGCCGGTCACCGCCCGCAGGGCGGCCGCCCTCGGGTCACCGGCGCCCGACTGACCACCCGACTGAGCACCCGCGGGCTCGACGGCACCGGCCGAGACGACCGGCCCGGCCAGCGCCAGACAGACCGCCCCCACCAGCGCGGAAAACGTACGACGTGCCATGCGACCCCACCTTCGCCGTCGGCGAGCAGCTCCTCGCCCTCGCCGCCCAGCCTCGCCGCATCGCTGACGGTCCGTCATCCCCCGCCGGGAGGAGCCGGCCGTACACCCACCAACGGAGGGCCTCCGCCGGAAGACGGAGGCCCCGTCGCCGGACGGCGGAAAGCCGCCGACCGGAAACCCTCCGACGCGCGCGGCTACCGGCCCGCGGCCGGGCGGACCGGGTGCTTGCTCAGGATGGACACCCGGTTGAAGGCGTTGATGGCGATGGACACCCAGACCGCCGCGGAGATCTCCTCGTCGCTCAGCACCTGGCGCGCCACACCGTACGCGGCCTCCTGGAGCGCCGCGTCCGCCGGGGCGGTGGTCGCCTCGGCCAGCCCGAGCGCGGCCCGCTCGCGGTCGCTGAACACCTCGGTGTCGCGCCAGGCGGCCAGCACGCCCAGGCGCTGGGCGGTCTCGCCCTCGCGGATCGCGGCCCTGGTGTGCACGTGCAGGCAGTAGGCGCAGCCGTTGATCTGCGACACCCGGAGGTTGACCAGTTCGATCAGCCGACGGTCCAGCCCGGCCGCGGCCGCGGCCTCACGCGCCGCCTCGGCGGCCGCCAGCATCGCCCGGTACGCCTGGGGGCTCTGCTTGTCGATGAACACCCGCCGATCCGTCGGGACCACCGTCACATCACTCACCTGGACTCCTTAGGCTGATCGCAACTGTCGTCCGCCACTCTGTCATGGCATGATAGTTGAATATAGAACTAATTGATACCCGGGAGGGACCCACCCGTGAGCACCGCCGAGACCGACCACGTCCAGACCGACCGCGCCGAGGCCCCCGCCGCCGACCCGCGGGTGGAGGTCCTGCCCGCCCGGGACGTACCACTCGGCGGCCCGCGCGCGATGACCGTACGCCGCACCCTGCCGCAGCGCTCCCGCACCACGATCGGCGCCTGGTGCTTCGTCGACCACTACGGACCCGACGACGTCGCGACCACCGGCGGCATGGACGTCGCCCCGCACCCCCACACCGGGCTGCAGACCGTGAGCTGGCTGTTCACCGGCGAGATCGAGCACCGGGACAGCCTCGGCGTGCACGCGTACGTCCGCCCGGGCGAGGTCAACCTGATGACCTCCGGCCGCGGCATCGCCCACTCCGAGGTCTCCACCCCGGCCACCACCGTCCTGCACGGCGTACAGCTGTGGGTCGCCCTGCCCGAGGAGCACCGCCACACCGGACGCGACTTCCACCACCACGTGCCCGCCCCGGTCGCCCTCGACGGCGGCGAGGCCCGGGTCTTCCTCGGCACCCTCGCCGGCGACACCTCCCCCGTCCCCACCTTCACCCCACTGCTCGGCGCCGAACTGACCCTGCGCCCGCACGCCACCGTCACCCTCGACGTCGACCCCGCCTTCGAACACGGCCTGCTGGTCGACAGCGGCGAGATCCGCCTCCTCGACACCCCGCTGAGCCCCGCCGAACTCGGCTACGTCGCCCCCGGCCGCCGCACCCTCACCCTCGCCAACACCGCCGCGACCGACGCCCGGCTGGTCCTGCTCGGCGGCACGCCGTTCGAGGAGCAGATCGTCATGTGGTGGAACTTCATCGGGCGGTCTCACGAAGACATTACCCGAGCCCGCGAGGAATGGATGAGCTCCGCGAACCCCGACCGTTTCGGCGCCGTCCAGGGCTACCCGGGCGACCGACTCCCCGCCCCGGAGCTCCCGGGAATCCCCCTCAAGCCCCGGGGAAACGTGCGCTGACCTGGACGTTTGCCGATCGGGGGTGCGGCGGCCGGGTCCGCCGCACCCCTGAGCCGGAGCCTCCCTCCGCCCACCCGAAGCGCCCCTGTCGACAGTCGCCTCCGCACTCGACACGTGACACCGTTCGACCATCCATGACAACGCCTGACAGGACTGATGCTGACCCAATGCTGAGTTAGCTGACGGTCCATCAGAACCGACCGGAGCACTCACGGAGCCCGGGAAGTCATCGTCGGGTGCCGCCACGAGAACCGGCGGATGCCCTGGCACGGCCCCCTCGCCGGCTGCCGAAGGACGGTCACCACCGGAGCGGCGCGGGCTGGAGTAGACCGCCACCATGCAGCCTGTCCGCCACCGACGATCTTGCTCCAAGCCAGTTATTACACTCTGACCCTGCGGGGCCTTCCGAGCCCCTCTATCGGCAAGCGCCCAACGAACCGACGCTAGGGTGGCCCCATGGCGGACGCCCCGACGACAGCAGCACCCTCGGTCGAGGCGCTGGACGCCCTTGTCGAGCGTGCCTGCGAATCGCCCACTGGCACGTCCCGGGCGAAGCAACTGCGCTGGGTCGCCAGCGAACTGCGCACCGCCCTGGAGCGCGGCGCTATCGTGCCCATGGCCGCCGGCTCACTCGCCCTGCTCCTCGCGCCGGACACCCTCGCCGCCTACCTCACCGCCGCCGAGCGGGGCCTGCTGCGGCGCAAGCCCGCCGCACGACCGGACCACGCCTCACCGGCGTCCATGCGCGTCCGGGAGGACTGCCTCCGCATCCTCGGCGCCCGGGCCGGCATCACCGTCACACTCCCGGACCGCAACCCGCCGCGGGCTGAGCTCCGGCCCGTGGTCGCCGCCCGCCCGCGCAGCATCCTGCTCGGCCACCTGGAACACTCGGCCCGCCCCGGCCGCTCCGACTCCCGCAGCCGGATCCTCGCGATCATCGGCACCGTGCTGGACACCGGCTGCCGCGCCGGCGAACTCTGCGCCCTGCGCACGCACGACGTCGACCTGCACCACGGCACGATCCGCCTCACCCGCCTCCCCCAGCACCGCGACCCGCGCACCACCCCCGCCACCGAGACCGTCGCCCTGTCCGGCCCCACCCGGGCCGCGATGCACCACTGGCTCACCGTCCGCAGCCACCTCGTCGCACGCAACACCACCCAACCCGCCGGCCCGGACAACGAGACCACCGACGCCCTCTGGGTGAGCATCGCCCCCAGCGGCCACCCCCGCCCCGGCCTGCCCCTGCACTTCCGCGGCCTGGCCCGCGCCTACGCCCGCGCAATCCGCGACCTCAACACCGACATGGCCGCAGAACCCGGCTGGCACCCCCTCCCCCAACGCATGGAACAACTACGCCGCGCCATCGAACTCGAACCGGCCGACCCTGCCAGTCCGACCCTCCTCCACCGCACCCGCACACCCGCCGCCGGCGCCGAAGCAACGACAGTCGAGGCTGCCCAATGAACGGCCCTGTCCAGTAATCGGTGGCAACGAAGCGTGACAAGCGTCGTCGACAGGCCATGTGAGGTGCCACCGAGCCTCTGAGAGGA
The DNA here is from genome assembly GCF_044763205.1 of Kitasatospora sp. NPDC096204. NCBI lineage: Bacteria > Bacillati > Actinomycetota > Actinomycetes > Kitasatosporales > Streptomycetaceae > Kitasatospora > Kitasatospora sp. NPDC096204. Next base: position 77,758 of record NZ_JBIWFT010000006.1, on the reverse strand, counting down.
CGGTTCGTGAGTATTTGACCGGTTCTGTCGTCACCTGATGGTGTGGGCGAGGCGGGAGTACGTCCGTCGCGGGCAGATGGTCTGCTGGGGTGGCGGGGTGAGTGAGCGCAAGCCCTACCCGAGCGACTTGTCGGACGATCAGTGGTCGTTGATCGAGCCGGTGCTCGTGGCGTGGAAGAACCGGCACCGGTCGGTGAGCGGCCATCAGGGTTGCTATTCGATGCGGGAGGTCGTGAATTCGATCCTCTATCAGGGCAGGACCGGTTGCCAATGGGCCTACCTCCCGCACGATCTGCCACCGAAGAGCGCGACGTACTACTACTTCGCCGCGTGGCGGGACGACGGGACCGACCAGGTCATCCATGAACTCCTGCGCTGCCAGGTCCGTGAACGGGCCCGCCGATTAGAGGACCCGACCCTGGTGGTGCTGGACACGCAGAGTGTCCATGTGGCTGCCGGGGTCCCCGCTTCCACGACCGGCCGGGACCCGGCGAAACGGGTGCCGGGCCGCAAGCGGGCCCTGGCCGTCGACGTACTGGGCCTGGTCATCGCCGTCATCGTCCTGGCCGCGAACGCGCACGACAATGCCGCCGGTATCGCCCTGCTGGACCAGGTCGCCGAGCACGCCGGCGGCAGCGTCCGAAAGGCCCTGGTCGACCAGGGCTTCAAGAAGCAGGTTGCCGCGCACGGCGCCGTCCTGGGCATCGATGTCGAGATCGTCGAACGCAACCCGCAGGACAGAGGGTTCGTCCCGCAGCCGAAGCGCTGGAGGGTCGAGCAGACCTACGGGATCTTGATACTGCACCGGCGCCTGGTCCGCGACTACGAGCACCGCCCGTCCTCCTCCGCCTCCCGTGTCTACTGGGCGATGACCCAGGTCATGGCCCGCCGCCTCACCGACGCGAACACGCCCACCTGGCGCGACACGCAGGCGGTGAGCGCGTGAACATCCAGCCTCTGCTCGACGCACTCGACATCCAGGAGAACGCCGCGCAGGCCCTGGCCGGCGACCTCCGCAGGCAGATCGAGGACCTGCGAAGCCGGCTGCGGGAGGCGGAGATTCATCTCGAACACCTCGCGATCACCCGGAAGACCGTCACCGCGCTCGCGGATCGCCTCCCGGCCCGCACGTCCTCGCCCGACGTGCCGGAGCACCCGGACTACCCGCGCATCCTCGCCGTCTTCAACGAGACCACCGGCCCCCTCCGGGCCCGGGACGTCTGCGAAGCCCTCGACCACGAACTCCTGCCGAAGAACATCGAAGGTACCCGCGCCAAGCTGAAACGCCTCGTCAAGCTGGACGTCCTCACCAAGGTCGACGCCGGCAGCTTCGCCAGGAAGTAGTAGCCGACCGAGCTCCCGCGGCCAGCAGTCCTGCCCCGACCTCATCACGGACCGGACATCAGCTCACGAACCGCCCTCTGAGAACGGTTTTTCAGGGCTTTCGGCACTGATCGTCGGGGGTGTGACGGACGAGGGCGAGGTGGTCCGGGTGTCGACGCGGCTCTGGGCCAGTCCGGTGCCGGGCCCCTTGCGCGGCACGGCGCCGGACTGCGTACACGGCTTCCACCAGCAGACGGTGGCCGACGTGCGGGTGGACGCCTGGCGGGTGCTGATGTCCCTACAGGCTAGACGCATGGTGAGCCCCGTGCTGGGATCCGGGCGGCAGACGTTCCGCGGACAGGCGGCGACTTCTTGGAGGCCGCGTCACCAGTCACCCCGCCCTTTACCCGGCATCGCGTCAGGCCGCCGATCCACTGAGGCCGACACCGTGCGTCAGCCCAATCTGACAGACTGCCAACGATCGTGACTCTACGGGATCAAGGAGCAGGGAGTGCCCTATGAACAACCCAGCTGGCGACAGTGCGCTTCGCGAGGCCCGCAGGCTCCGGACTCCCAAAAAGCGGACCGTCAGGGGCGAAGAGACCCTCAGACCCTGGACCGCGCCTAGGCTCGCAGCACTTGTCGGCGTGGTCGGCTTCACAGTACTGGTTCACTACTACCTCCTGGCCGTCGCCCTGGCGTTGGCCGCCGCTGTCCTGGCGAGGAAGCGGCCGCACCGGAGCGTCGGACCCGACCGCACCGAACGCATCTCGCCAACCACGGATGACCTTGCGAAGGCCAGCCGGCTCGAACAGGGCGCCGTTGGCGAGAAGACCACCGCCGAACTTCTAGCGCCGCTGGTCCAGGAAGGCTGGCACCTCCTGCACGACCGTGGCATTCCCGGAGCGACCGCCAACCTCGACCACATCGCTATCGGCCCGAAGAACCAGCTTGTTGTCATCGACTCGAAGAACTGGACGCCAGTGCCCGGCGCAGAGGTCCGCCTACTGACCGATGGCCGCCTGCTGTACGGGCGCAACGACCGCACCGAGCAGATCGAGACGTTCCTCTGGGAGTTGAAATTCGTTCGGGAGGACCTTCCGGTAACTCCGAAGGCGATCATGGTGATCCATGGACCGTCCGTGCGCCGTGGCCGCCTCCCTCTGCCCAATCTCCATATCGTCGGCGCCGACGATCTGCTGAATGCGGTTCGCACTGCCCAGAGCACCGGCAAGCCGGATCTGCTGCAGCACTGCCTGACCAGGTTCAGGCCCTATCGAGAACAGGAGCAGGAGATCGCTCGAGCAGTATCGGCCCGTCGATAGGCTCATGCCTGTGAGCCGTCGGACCAACCTCGGATACAGTCGCTACGCAGGTGGCGTGGCGTCAGTGATGGCCGGCCCTCCTCCCGGCGGCCCCCAGAACCGTCGACTGTCGGTGGCGTGGTGTAGATGTTGGGGGTCTCAGCAGCCCCCGCTGCGTACCCGGGCACACCCGGCAGCCCGGCAGGGGTGCATCACAGAACTCCTTTCCGGAGTCGCATCGTGAAGGAGGCCAGCAGTGCCCACTGCCCTGGTCTACGTGCCGGCGCCCTCGCAGGCCAACCTGAAGATCGGGATTCAGCGCTCCCTGTGGGGCTGGCGCGCCGAGACCGTCACCCGAGGCCGCACCGACGAGGTTCTGGCCAGCCTCACCACAGGGGACTTCCTGCTGCTGGGCCACCGCGGCCCCAACGCCCGGGTCGCGCCCGGCGGATGGGCCGAGGCCTCGCTGAAGCAGGTGGTGGTTGCCCGGATCGCCGGTGACACGTTCGTCGACACCGCGCCGGTCTGGCCCGACGACGCCTACCCGCACCGCATCCGGCTGGATGTCCTCGACATCCGTGCGGACGTCGACGGCTCGTTGCTCGGCGAGCAGGCCATGGAGGCCCTGCGCCTGTCGGCCAACAAGCAGGGCGCACCCGTCCTGCAGGACCTGACCGTGATCGACAACGTCATCAGCGCCCCGGCCCCGGAGGACGACCCCGACACAGGCGAGTCGGGCGAGGGCACGCCGGACCGGTTCCTCGACATCGACGGCGAACTGGACCAGCGCTCCCTGACGTTGGTCCGCCGCGAGCGACAGCGGCTGCGGCGGACCAAGTTCGGGACCGGTGAACGCATCACTTGTGCACTGTGCGGTACCTCGCTGCCCAGCCGCGTCGTGCACACCGCGCACATCAAGCGGCGCCGCGACTGCGACATCTACGAGCGCCGTCACCTGGCCAACGTGATGGGCGCCTGTGTGCTGGGCTGCGACACGCTGTTCGAGCATGGCTACCTGTACGTCTCGGAGCAGGGACTCGTAACCCCGACGACGACTGCCCTCGACGATCCGGGCCTACAGCCCGCGCTCACCGCGCTCAGCGGACGGCACTGCACGGAGTTCACCGAGGAGAGCCGGCCCTACTTCGCCTGGCACCGCACGAACATCGCATTGGTGGCGGAATGACCGCCGCCAGCGGGCAGGTACCCGCAACCAGCAGCTGGGGCGGCACGATGGACTCTGCCACCGGCCCCTGGGTGTGGGCCGGCCGGGTCGCGGACCTGGCCGACCTCGTCCAGCAGCCGTCATTCGTCGAGACCTGCGTGCGCCGCTCCGAGGCCCACGGCCGCCGCACGGTCGGCAAGTCCGAGCAACGCAGCTGGGAACGCAGCTGGCCGTACCTCGCCAACGCGCTCGTCCGCGCCGGACTGGGCCAGCTGCAGATCTACCTCGAGTACACGACTCCGGGCGGCGCCAACCGCTTCGACGCGCTACTCCTCGGCCGCACCAAGGAGGGCGTCCCGGCGCTCGTCGTCGTGGAGCTGAAGCAATGGACCCAGTTCACCGTCCTCTCCAGCACGCAGGTGAAGCTCCTGGACGGGGACGAGCCCACTCATCCGGTCGTCCAGGTCGCCGGCTACACCGCCTTCCTCCAGCAATGGTTCACGGAGGGTGACACCGGGGTCGAGGTACGCGGCCTGGTCTACCTACACAACGCGACCACCGCACAGGCCCAGCCGCTGCGGCAGCACCACAACACCGGCTCCTGGAGCGGCATCCCGGTGCTGTGCCGCGACGACCTGGCGCCGGACATCGATGGACGCGAACTGGCACAGCGTCTCCTGGCAGCCGACCTGGCCGCACCCGACGACGAGCGCGTGCGGGACTTCCAGAACATGCGCTGGACACCGTCGCACTTCCTGCTGGAAAGCGTCGGCGAGCTGCTGCTCTCACCCCGGTCCCCCATCAAGCTGATCGGCGACCAGCAGGACGCGCTCCTGGACATCCAGGGGCTCGTCAGCACCGCGAAAGCCCGAGGGACACGGTTGGTGGTAGCCGTCACGGGCGGCCCGGGGAGCGGCAAGACCATCATCGCGTCCCGGCTGATGGGGCACTACCTGCGCAACGATGCCCTCCTGCAGCCACGCTACGTCAGCCCGTCCGGCACACTGGTCGCCCAGCTACGCGAGGCCACCTCCTCCATCCGCGGCGCCCGGGACCTGTTCATGCTGCCTGGCGATGTCCCGGCCGCCGCCATGAAGGGGTCCCGGATCACCATCCTGGACGAGGCGCAACGCCTGCGTCGGCCGACCGACGGACGCGGGCTGGTCCAGCAGATCGTCGACCGCGTCCCCATCGTGATCATGTTCCTGGACGAACGGCAGATCATCTCTCCCAATGAGGGCATCACGCTAGAGGAGATCGAGGAACTGGCCGCCGCCAGCGGGGCGGACTTCAGGCGACACAGCCTGTCCGGCTGCTTCCGCACCAACTCCTCGGCCACCTACATGGGTTGGGTCACCGACCTGCTCTACGGCACCCCGACCCAGTGGGACAGCACGGACTACGACCTGCGGCTGAGCGTAAACCCCGAAGAACTCCAGGCATGGATCGACCACCACACGGCCCAGGGGCAACGCGCCCGCACCGCAGCCGGCTTCTGCTGGCCCTGGGCCCGCAACACCTCCCACCTCCTCCCCGAGGTCGCCATCCCCTGGACGGACGCCGACGGCACCGACCATCTCTGGAAGGCACCTTGGAACGCCTTCCAGGAGATCCCCGCAGCCGCCGCACCGCACCGCAACTTCTGGGCCACCGCCTTCGGCGGCCACCGGCAAGTCGGCTGCATTTACACCGCCCAGGGCCTGGAGTACTCCTACAGCGGGGTCATCATCGGCCCCGACCTCGTACGCCGCGACGGCACCTGGCAACCGCGTCCCCACCACAGCCACGACCGAGCCATGCGAAACGTGCACCCCGACGACTACCTGCCCCTGGCGCTGAACATCTACCACGTCCTACTCACCCGCGGGATCCACGCCACCCGGCTCTACTCCACCGACCCCGAAACCCAAGCCTTCCTCGACACCCTCATCACGCAGCCGTAAGTGCCTCTCACACTCACCATTGCGTGGATGTCGCGCTCCCGTCACTGGCCATGCGCATCAGGCCGTCGAACAGGCTGCCATTAACGGGAGACCGTAACTACCATTCACGGCCTTCCTCAAATCTTCTCTCTTGCAATGAAGTTACCGGCCCCTACTTCGCGTTCCGCGCCCGGTGGGCAGCAATGAGGTCTCGATATCAGGCGCACGAGGCCTTCTGGGTTCGCCGCTGCGCCTCGAAGTCGACGTGAACGAGGCCAAACCTCTGACGGAACAGCCCCTCAGCCCATTCGAAGTTGTCGAGGAGGGACCAGGTGTAGTAGCCGCGGATGTCGATGCCCTCGGCGGCGGCGCGGGCGAGGGCGTCGAGGTGGGCGGACATGAAGTCGATGCGGGGCTGGTCGGGGTCGGTGGACTCCTCGACGGAGCAGCCGTTCTCGGTGATGGTGATGGGCGGGAGGGCCTTGCCGTACAACTCGCGGAGGTTGAGGAGGAGTTGGGTGAGGGCTTCGGGGACGACGGGCCAGCCGAAGGCGGTGTGGGGGCGTCGGGGATGTCGACGAGGTCGAAGGGGAGGCCGGGGGTGGGTGGGGGCAACGACGCGGGTGGGGTTGTAGAAGTTGAGGCCGAGGCCGTCGAGGCCGGGGGTGTGGATGAGGTCGGTGTCGCCAGGGCGGACGCGCGCCGAAGATGTCGTCGGGGACGCCTAGGGCGGAGAGGTCGGGGTAGCGGCCGAGGAGGACGGGGTCGGTGAACAGGCGGTTGTGGAGGGTGCCGTAGGCCGCGGCGGCGAGGTCGGCGGGTGAGGGGGAAGCCGGCTGGACCGAGGTGAGGTTGTTGGAGATCACCGCCTCCAGGGCGTGGCCAAGGAGCTGGTGGTGGGCGGCGGGGAGCGCCTCGAACATCAGGGTGCGGCCGGAGGCGTGGGCGCCCAGGGCGTAGCCGAAGACGGTGTGGACGAAGGGCTCGTTGAGGGTGATCCAGGCAGGCACGCGGTCGCCGAGGCGGTCGGCCATGACGGCGGCGTACTCGGCGAAGCGGGACGCGGTGTCGCGGTCGAGCCAGCCGCCACCGTCCTCCAGGCCCTGCGGGAGGTCCCAGTGGAAGAGGGTGGGCAGCGGGGCGATGCCGGCCGCCAGCAGGGCGTCCACCAGGCGGTCATAGAAGGCGAGTCCGACGGCGTTCACGGGCCCGCTTCCGGTGGGCAGGACGCGGGGCCAGGAGACGGAGAAGCGGTAGCCGTCCAGCCCAAGGCCCTTCATCAACTCGATGTCCTCGGGGTACCGGTGGTAGTGGTCACAGGCCACCGCTCCCGTGTGCACGTCGCGGACAGCGCCGGGGCGGGCGCAGAAGACATCCGAGACGGAGCGGCCGCGACCGCCCTCGTCGACGGCACCCTCGATCTGGTAGGCGGCGGCACCCAGCGGAACCCCGCCGGCGAGTTGAAGCGGTCCTGCATGACAGCCTCTTGACAGATACATGAGGGAAAGTCAAGTTACCGGCACCGTAACGGAACACCAGAGGACGGTCCACCACGTCCGGAGACCCCATAACTCTGTCCCAGGACCCACTTGGCCCCCAGGGCGATGGTGACCGACGTGTGGTCCCCGACAAGTCCCCACCGATTCCCCTTCCACTGCGACCCTCAGCCACCCTTGGTGGGTAGCCGCGGACAGAGGAGTGGAACTCGGGATACCCATCCGCAGGTCGTGCTCGCCGATCTCGTAATGGTGCTGCACGGGGATGATGCGGAGCGGCAGGTACGCGGCAAGAACCTTCGATGCCAGGCCCTTGTAGCTGCGATGTGCCGCACCGGGGTGGTGCGGGGGTACCCGTGGTCGCGATATCGAGAGCGAGGCTGGCGGGGACGCTGCGGTTGTGCCGCACCGAAGTGGCGCGGAGCAACTTCCACCTGGCCTCCGGTTGCCCCGGTGACCTCCATTCCGTGATGATGCCGCCCCGGGATAGTGCAGAGCGAAGTCCTGGGCCTGCTTGACGGCGTTGATGCGCAGGTAACTGCGATGGTGCCGCATCGGAATGGTGCGGAGGCGCCTGTCCTCCTCTCGGTCGGATCGGGCCAGGTAGGGGATCCTGCGATGGAGCCGCACGGAAGTGGTGCGGAGGAACAGCCGCTTGAGCGTCGAGGCGACCGTGGTCTTCGGGCTGCGATGGTGCCACACCGGGACGGTGCGGAGCGACGCCGGCCGTCCTGCTCGGCGGTGGTCAGCAATTTGCTGCGATGGTGCCGCACGGGGGTGGTGCGGAGTGACTCCGGTGGAGGTCGCGGGAAGGCAGGCCCAGGACCGCGCTGCGATGGCGCCGCATCGGGAACGTGCGGAGCGACGTCGGGTCCTTGAGCATGTCGGTCGGCACAATCACGCTGCGATGGTGCCGCACCGGGACGGTGCGGAGTGACTGGTCGCCTCGGTGGTGACCTCCATGTCCGGGAGGAAGCTGCGATGGTGCCGCACTGGGATGGTGCGGAGCGACTCCGGTACGACGACGACTGGATCTACACCGTCGAGGGGCTGCGATGGTGCCGCACCGGGATGGTGCGGAGCGACGATGCCGGTCGAACGCTCGGTCTCCGTCAGGGTCGTGCTGCGATGGTGCCGCACCGGGATGGTGCGGAGCGACCCGCCGGTGAGGCTCAGCTGGGCCGGGGCCTGCGGGCTGCGATGGTGCCGCACCGGGATGGTGCGGAGCGACTGGCGAACATCGTCGCCCTGAACGCGATGACCGAGGCGCTGCGATGGTGCCGCACCGGGATGGTGCGGAGCGACGCGATCAGGACGGCCGAGACGACCGTCCGGCCGGTGCTGCGATGGTGCCGCACCGGGATGGTGCGGAGCGACGGCGGTTGAGCTGCTGGTCTGGTGGTCCGGTGGGTTGGCTGCCGCGCATACGTGGGTGTCATTTGGGGGTGATTCGGACTTCTCGCTTCGGTGCGATGCGGTGTTCTCGTGTGTGCTTGTGGTTCCGAAGTCGTGTCCGGCTGGGGCAGCTTTCTTGGTGTTGGCGCTGTGGAGTTGTCAAGGAGCGGGTGTTAAAGGGGTGGCCGGGGGTTGGGGTCAGGGCCAGAGGTGGCGGCTGGCGGCGAGGGGGCCGTTGGATTGTTTGAGGCCGGTTCGGGGTGCAGTGTAGAGGGCGGTGACGCCGAGGTTGGTCAGCATGCCGGCGTTGCGGGTGGTGCCGGGTTCGGTGGCGCGGACGGCGGGGTGTTCGAGGAGGACGGTCACGTCGGTGGTGGTGAGTGGGGGTGTCCAGGCGGGCCAGCGTAGGGCTCCGCGGCTGTCGGTGGTGTCCCAGCTGGTGGCGGCTTGGGTGCGGCCGGTGGCGGTGAGGCGGAAGGTGGCGAGGGCGTGGAGGGCGAGCCAGGTGGGGCCGGGGGCTCCGCGTTGGTAGGGCTTGCCTTCGGAGTTGGTGTGGGCGTCGCCGAGGGAGCGGTGGTCGAAGTTCGCGGAGGCGTAGTCGGGGATGCGGCGCCAGCCGTCCAGGGCGGAGCGGATCTGCCGCGGGTCTTTGTGGCAGCCGAGGACGGCTTTCTGCATCAGGCCGGTGATGGTCATCTGGCCGGCGGCGGCGATCAGCGGGGTGACGGGGGTGCGGCGCACCGTGGCGGAGCCCGGTCCTTCCTCTGGTTCCGGGTCGTTCTTGCCGGTCTTGGGTTTGGTGTCTTCGAAGCACATGACGTTGGTCAGGGAGGCGAACCAGCGGGCGTGGCGGTCGCCCGTTTCGCGTTCGGCTTGGGCGAGTTCGCGCAGCGTCTGGTGCGCGGTGTCGATGCGCATGCGCAGGGCTTCGTTGGGGGCGGTGGGGTCCTCGCGTGGTCGGGTCAGGAGTCCGGGGACGTGCGGGAAGGAGTCCCAGACTTCCCCCTCGGTGTCGGCTGTGTCGGCGTCCTCGCCTTCCCCGTCCTCCGTTTCGGCGGCGTCTGCGGGGTCCCCGGTTGTGCGGGCCGTCTTGGCGGGCTTGGGCGGGAGGTGGCTGGTGAGGAGTTCGGTGAGGGTGTCGAGGGTGAGGGGTTGGTCGGTGGTGAGGACGGCTGCGCCGGCCGGGCCCTTCCAGTGGAGGTACGGCTCGGTGGGCAGGGTGGCGGTGGTGAGTTCGAGAACCCCGAGGGCGGCGAGGAAGCCGAGCGGGTCGTCGGAGCGCAGGGCGGGGAGTTCGAGCTGGTGCATGGTCAGCTGCCTTTTTCGGAGCAGGCGATGTCGGCGAGGCGCAGGACCGTTTCGAGGAGGGCCAGGCCCCAGAAGCCGTAGCGCCGGTTGAGGTCACGGAAGCGGCGTGGGCCGATCCAGTCGGTGCCGATCACGGTGCTGGAGACGGTGACGGTGGTGGTGTCGGGCATGGTGCACTCGACGAGGACCGGTTCGGGGTCGGCGAAGGCGGGCAGCATCGGGCGGGCGTAGCCGTGGTGGGCGGCGACGAGGTGGGTGACGAGGTCGTGGTCGAGGCCCCGGGCGGTGGTGGGGTCGGTGGCGAGCCAGGTGTGGACGGCGGCGGCGCTGAGGGCTTCATGCCGCAGGTCCTTGGACCAGTTGGCCAGGCGGGCCGCGCGTCGGCGGGCGGTGCGGGCGGCGGGGTCCATGCCGGACTTGGCGAGGGGTTCGGGCAGGGATTCGGCGAGCAGGCGGTCACCGGAGCAGAGCATGCACTGGAACCGCGGGTGGTGCTTTCCGCAGTCGTGAGCCTGGGCCGCCAGCACGATGGCGTCGACCAGGTCGTCGGGCAGTCCGACGGCGCGGGCGTAGTCGCGGGCGCGTTCGCCGACGGCCTCATGGTGGCGTTTGAGGGTGACGGTGCGGGTGAGGCTGCTGCTGTCCGGGTCCTCGTCGTCGACGGCGATCCGGTAGCGGCCGGCGTCGGTGATCCGGGGTGGGACGAGGACGATCCGGCCCGGACCGCCGTGGTCGATCAGCACCACCCCGGCCGCAGCTGCTCGTCCGGTGCGCCACTCGGCGACCTGCAGCAGGGTCTCCAGGCGCCGGCGCAGCGCCGGGGTGTGCCGGGAGGGGCCGTCGGCCGGGGTGTCGGTGGGCAGGGCGGTGAGCAGGCTGGTGATCGCGGCGCGGACCGCGTCGGTCGTGCTCACGGCGTCCGGGTCGTCGGGGTCCGCGGTGACGTCGGTGAGGACCTGCTTGATGATCGGGGTGAACTGCTCGGGGGCTGTGCCGGTGGTGCTGGCCAGGACGGCCGGGTCCAGGCGTAGCGGGGTGCGGGTGTTGTCGGTGGGGTGGTCGCCGAGGTCGGGGACGGGGGTGTCGGGGTCGGCGGTCCAGCCGTAGGTGTCGTGGCCGCCGGCGGTGGTGGGCAGGACGAGGGTGGCTCCGGGCCTCAGGTCCCCGGTACTGCGCGGGGTGGTCCAGGTTCCGTCGGTCTCGCGTTGGAGGACGATGGTGCGCAGGCGGGTGGGTGGGTTGCGGGGTTCGGGGGTGGTGTCGGCGTCGGCTCCTTCGAGGTCGCTGGTGTCGGGGGTCGCGCGGGGTTGGGTGAGGAAGCGGCGGACGGTGGCGAGGGGTAGGGCGAGGGTTTCGGCGGTGTGGACGGGGGTGGTGCGGATGTGTTCGGCGAGGGTCTCGGGGTCGGTGGTGTCGGTGGGGAGGTCGGCGCGCCACAGGAGTTGGACTTCGGGCTGGCCGGTGTCGAGGCCGTGGAGGAAGGGGGCGGGGGATTCGTCGGGGACGGGGATGGGACTAGTGCGGGCGAAGGCGCCCAGCCGCACCTCGTGGACCGGGGGGATGTGTTCGCCGGCGCGGGTGAGCGGTGCGGTGTCGGTGCCGTCGAGGAGGCCGGGCAGGGTGGCGGGGTTGAGGACCAGGCCGTCCAGGAGGTGGGGGGTCAGCTCGGCGGCATCCTGGGTGTCGTGGGTGGAGGCCTTTCCGGTGAGCCACTGCCAGGTGTGGGCTGCGGCCGGGCCGTAGACGGGGATGCGGTCGGGGTCCTCGGGGTTGTGGGTGCGGACGAGGATCGCGGGCACGGGGCCGAGTTCGCCGCGGCGGTCGAGGCGCCCGAGACGCTGCAAGGCGGAGGCCCAGTCGCCGCATTCGCTGACCATCGCCCCGAAGGTGCAGTCGATCCCCACTTCGAGGGTCTGGGTGCTGACCACGACGAGGGGGCGTTCACGGTCCCGGCTGACACCGTCGAGGAGTTCGGCCAGCGGGCCGGTGACGAGCAGGTCGCGCTCCGCGGGCCGACAGCGGCCGGTCAGCAGAAGCACGTCCACGTCGGTGCGCCGGGCCAGCACTTCGTGGGCGGCGCGGGCGTGGGCGATGGTGTTGGCGATCACCGCGACCGCGGGCAGCCGCAGGACGGGCAGGACGGCGTCCAGGCCGGTCTCGGCCGCCAGGGCGAACGCCTCCGCGGGCTTCTTCGACCAGGCGCCGGCGTCGAGCAGCGTCACGTGGCGCTCGGCCGCGATCCGCCGCCCGGCGATCGGGTGGTCGCGGTCGTCTTGACTGATGCCCAGGCGGGGACGGCCGCCGGTGGCGCTGGTCGCTGACAGGCTCACCACCCGAAGCGCCCGCGCCGCCAACTCCCCTCGCACCGCCGTCTGCTGATAGAGCACGGTGTCGGCGGCGGTCGCGAGCAGGGCCTTCGACAGGTGCGCCTCGTCCAGCGCGAGCAGGGCGTCGTGCCCGGTCAGAGCGGCGTCGATCGGAGCCCGCTGCGGGGAGGTGTGGTAGCCGCGGAACAGCAGACGGCTGCCGTACTGGTCCACCGTCGCCGTCACCACCAGCGGCTGGGCCGGGCTACGCACCCAGTTCGCCTCCCACCGGGCGCCGCCGCGCATCCGCACCACCTCCAACGGCAACTCGCCGCCGCCGAGGTCGCGCAGCGCGGCGGCGACCTTCGCCCGCACCGAGCCGGCAGGCGCCTCGGCGAGGGCCTCGGCCAGCTCGATGGAGTGCTGGTGGGCCTGGTCGACCACGAGACGCCGGTCGACGCAGAAGAACAACCGCAGCGGCACCTTCCGGTGCTCGCGGCCCAGCCCGCGAGCGTGTTCCCAGGCCAAGAGGAAGAGCCAGATGTCGATGAACGTTGTCTTCCCCAGCGCGGTGGGAACGTCGAGGTCGGGCCAGTCCGCGCCGGCCGCCACAGCGGCCAGGCAGGCGTTCTGCCAGGGGAACGGCGCCCAGCCCTCACACCCGTCGCACACCGCGGTCACGGTCCCGTCGGGGCAGTGGGTGTGGTGGTGGACCTCCCGGAAGAACGCCGGAAACTCGCCCGCATCGATCACCGGCAGCCGCTCGGTGCCCGTCACTGGTCGTCCTCCTGAAAGTCGGGCTCCGGGCGGCACAGGCCCAGGCCGAAGTTCTTCTTGCTGCCCAGCACCACCGGCCCCGACACCGGCACCGGGAAGGTCAGACGCACGTGGCAGCTCGGCAGCGGCCGCTCCCCGTCCTTGCGGCGCACCGGAAACCGGTCCGCGTCTCGCACGCCGGGGGCGAGGCCAGCGCGCGGGCTCACCCGCATCCGCGTGGGTTCGGGCAGCCCGGCCGCGATGCAGCTGGCCGCGACCGAGTCCGCCCACGCGGCTTCCTCGTTTCTCTTGGGGAAGCGGTCGAGGACCATCGGCAGCACCGTGGTCCACACCGCCGACGGCCCCTGCCAGGCCCACGGCTGAACGGTCACCGGCCACGAGTCCTGGTCGGCCGGACTGACCCGCACCAGGTCCAACGGCTCCCCGTCCGCCAACCAGATCCGGCGCAGGCCCCCGTCGTGGCGGAGGAGAGCGGCGAGCAGCGCCTTGCGGTCCTGCGTCGGCATCTCGCGGGGCAGGGCGATGCCCAGGCCGCGCAGCATCCCGTCGGCGTGCTGGTGGCCGGCGAAGGGCAGCGCGACGTAAGAGACCGGGCGCGGGTCGTCCGGGTTGTTCTTGTGGCCGTGGACCGTGGTCATCGCCTCGACATCGTGGCCCATCGCCTCCAGGGTGCTCATCACCGCGCCCCGCAGCCGGCCGGTCAACTCCAGCGTCCACCGCGGGTCCAGTGTCACACCAGGGGCGAACGAGAACGTCAGCAAGTCGCCGAACGGCCCCTCCACGACCGGCGTTTCGGACGGGTCAGTGTGATCGGGGTCGAGGTAGTGGTGGGTGACCGACTGGCTCCAGGCCGGCCGCTGCTCTTCGAACGCCTCCTCAAGCCAGGCCAGGTACCCGCGGTAGGGGATCCGGATCGGCTGCGAGCCCTTCGGATGCTCCCCGTCGGCGGCAGGCCTCCAGCGCCGCCGCCACCCATCCTCGTCACCGGGCTCGTCGGGGCCGCACCACGCATCCAGCAGCCCGGTGCCGGTCGAGCGCCCGAAGTACGGCACCCGCACGGCCAGTTCCTTCAGCACCGGGGCGAGCTCCTCTCCCGGCTCGGCGGCCCAGCTGAACACCATCCGCGTACCGGACAGCGTCTTTTGCGCCCACGCCCGGGGGACGCCGCCGGCGGTGCGTCCCGGCAGCAGGCCGTGGGTCACCTTTCCCGGGTCCACGATGTTGGTCACCACCCACGCCGCGCGCGGGTGGTCCGCCTCCATCGGCCTGGCCCGCACCGTGACCACCGGTGGCTCCTGCGCCTCCAGCCAGGTCAGCGCCATCCGGTGCGCGGCATCGTCGAGGTCGGCGTGCGCGACCAGCGCGCAGAACAGGCGGGCCGGGTGGGGCGGCCACTCCGCGCGCTCGCCGTCCATAGAGGTTGCCTGGTAGAGCGGCTCCAGCAGCTCCACCGAGATGTGGAAAGGCATGACGCTCTACTCGCCTTCCGCCTCGCCGATGCCCTCCAGGCGGAAGGAGCGCTCGATCGCCTGCTGTACCTGCGCGTTCGGCCGCAGCCGCACCGGCTCCTTCGACCACTTGAGGCCCGCCTCCTCGGCCCGCGAGCGCGCGAACTCGAACAGCTCCAGCGCCTCGGCGGCCGTGTCCAGCTCCAGCGGATCCGTCACCGCCACGCCCTCGCGCCCGCGGCCGACCCACTCGATCCGCTCCGAGACCAGCAGCAGGTCGCAGCCCGAGCGCAGCCGCACCGCCGGCGCCGCGAACGCCAGCCGGTCCCCCAGCAGCGCCAGCGCCCCCAGCAAGGCCCTTCCCGCCCGCACGTACTCCTTCGGCGCGTCACCGAAGCGCAGCGCCCTCAGGCCCGCCATGGCCAGCGTCGCTTTCCGCTCGATCGCCCGCACCGTCACCCCGCCCATGCCCTCGACCGGCGGGATCATCCCGTGCCCGACCGCCGACGCCTTGAGCGTCTTCCCCTTGCCCTTCTTCCCCGTGCCCTCCACCGGCCTCCAGCCGTCGGCGGTCAGCTCCACCTGGTCGCCGGGGAAGTTCCACTTGTCGAACCGCCCCGCCGCCCGCTTCCCGGCCAGCGGGTCCAGGCCCACCAGCTCCGAGGTGTAGGTGCGCGGCACCTTCAACTGCACACGGCGCTTGCGGTGCGAATCCCACAACCCGTACACCAGGTCCGACGGCGCCGACTCCAGGAAGGCCCGCACATCCCCGGTCCCAGCATCGCGAAGCGCCCGGCCCGCGTCCGTGTCGTCGAACTTCACCCCGGACTCGTCCAACGCGTCCCGGAAGTAAGCGTCTCGGGAGCGATGCGGCGCGTCCAGATTCGTCATCCGAAGCACCCGGCCCTCCGCGGTCACGTGCAGCGCCAGATGTGGCACCACCGCGTCCCCCAGGTCGACGGCCTCCAACAGGGCCGTCTCACAGCGGTTCGCCTGCGACTGCCGCTGATCCAGCAGCACCACCTGGACCGTTTTCCCGCCTACCCACCGGTCCTCGAACAACTGGCCCGGACCGTCGACCTCCTTCTCCTTCCCCGTCGCCGGGTCCTTGACCGTCTGCTTGACCTTCACGGTCGGCGGCGCCACCGGCGCCCCCACGCCGGCCACCGGCTCGTACCGGGCCGTGACCCTGATCGCACCGTCCGCCGACAGCCCGCTCGCCGCCTCGGCCAGCCGCTCGTACAACGCCTCCATGAAACCCTCCTTGGTAAGAGACCTCTCGGACAGGTCGCATCGAAGCAGCCTCCACCGACAGTCCTCACCCATTTGAGTGAATAATCGTCAGTTTCCATTTACAACGCGGCAAGTTGGCGACAAGATCCGCCCCTACCTTGAGTCGCATATGTCCTTGAATAAGCCTTGCCTAGGACCCTTCTCCGGCCTTCCTCGCTGCGGCCATCAAGCTCACTCTCGGATGTGCGCACCCATCAACGGAACTTCAAGCAGCTCACTTGGGTCGCCGCGAAGGGGCACCTTCTCGGACACGGCATAGCACCCTCATTGCGTAGCCGACGCAACCTCCGCGCTCCCGGCAGACGATGCCCGAGGTCCACTCGGTTCCCAGCTCGAAACTTCGCAGTCCGTCGTCGGCGCCGCAGGGTACGGGCAGTTCGCACCGACCACTGCGACACCGAACGACTCAACAGTGCCGCCGCCATCAACTGGCGCGGAGAGGAGCCACGTCGGGGCTTGGTCCACGCCCCTCCAGGTCACCCTTCAATAGTGCCGAAGACTCGCCTTCCGGTCGGCCTTCGGAGACGTCCGACTATAGCTGCCACAAACGGGTGAGCGTCCCCAAGATGTCTCACCATCACCAGTTCGAGCTAATTGCTGCCAGAATGGATCGTCTACGGACCAGCTCTCTGCGGGCCTCACCGATGGCTTCTAGCCTTTCGATGCCCATGTTCCCAACCTGTTCAAAACCACTCCATGTCACGAAGATGACTCAGGCGAAGAGGCCACCACTCAACCTTTCGTCAGACAGTCCTGTACTTTCTCTTCTACTGCCCGACAGCACCCCCTTCTCCCAGCACACAGTCCGACTCGGGATCAACTGGTCCCGGGCATCGCGGAAGAAGAGGAGCGCATGATGGGACGCGGCAGGTTCGGAAAGTGGCTTCGGCGAAACGCTGGCGTCATCGCAGCACTGGCAGCTGTGGCGGGGGTGGTCGTCACAACACTCAAGTAGCGCCCGAAGGCTAGAAAGGAGTGACCCCAGGCGCAACGAAGGCCCCGGCCATTCTCGCTGGCCGGGGCCTTCGCCCATACACACAGCCATGGCCGTTGTACGGCAGCACGGTACCGCACGCTGGCCAACATGGCTTGGATACGAGCCAAAGGGACAGAAGCAAGGAGGGCTACGTCGTTCCTCCTCTGGATGGGCCACGCTGCACGATCGCGCGAAGTGGCAAGGGCGGCCGATGCAGAAGTGTTCCGGCAGGATGCCGATGGCCGAGATGTCGAGCATCGAGGTTCGGCAGTGACTCAAGATCAGCAGGACCTACAACAGCGGGCCGAGGGGACGATAGTGGCGATGCCGAGGGTACGGCTCGTGGCGTCGAAGCACGTGACGGGGCCGTGGCACCAGGGACGGATCGAAACGTTGGGACTGAACGAGGCCGGCGTGCCAATGGTCTCCGAGTTCAAGCGCCGGCGGGATACCCGGGCGACCACCCAAGTGGCTTCCCACCTAGTCTGGTTGCCGACGCACCGGCACTAGTTCGAGACGCTGGCACGTAGACGCCTGGGCCCCAATGCGGCGAGGGCGGTCGCCTGCCCGCGGCTTCGATGGATGTGCTTCCCGGACGATTTCCCTCGCCGTGATCGGGCTGCCGACTCGCTTTGCCAGCGGGATGTGGCATCGGTTGTGTTCCGACCGTCACCGTCGGACCAGGCGTTCCTGGTGTGCCTGCGACTGGATCCGGGCTCCGCAGACTTGGGTGGGCCTCACCTGCGGCGTCCGCGTATCAGGCATCTGGAGAAGGGAAGAGCTGGAGATGCCAATCGTGTCGTCGGCGGACGTGGAGAAGGCAGTTCCGTTCATCCGGCGGGCGATCGAAGAGTCCCGGAGGCGGGGAAGAGCCACTGAAGTCTGGTGCTCCGGGCGTTCTTTCGTCTTCGACCGCACGCCCTGGTGATGGTTCTCATGCTCACGCCTCCGGCCCTGCGAGGACGAAGTCATCCTGGGTCAACCTGGCGCGCAGGCATCGTTCGGCGATGTCGGAGTAGTGCGGGCTGGCTTCGATTCCGAGGAAACGTCGGCCTTCGCGCAGGGCGGCGACGCCGATCGAGCCGTTGCCGGTGAAGGGGTCGAGGACAGTGCCGCCTTCGGGGCAGACTGGACGAGCTGCTGCATGATCTCCAGCGGTTTCTGAGTGGCGTGGTCCTGGTCCTTGCCGGGCTGGGTGGTGGTGAAGTGGCCGGGTAGGTAGAGGTCACAGTTGTTGTCGAGGGAGCCTTTGACCCCCCAGGTGATGAAGTCGGCGGACTGCTCGAAGCCGCCCTTGCGGGGCTGGCTGACGGGCTTGATCCAGGCGATGGTGCCTTGCCAGGCCCAGCCGGCCGCCCGGAGCGCGTCGCTGATGTCGGGCTTTTCCCGCCAGTCGGAGAAGATCATCATCGCGACCGAGTGCTCGGTGCTTGCCCGGTATGCCTCGGCCAGTACTTCGGTAAGCCAGGAGAACGGGTCGCGGTCTTCGTCGGGGAAGGTCTTACCGTCGTGGACGCCGCTGCTGGTGCCGAGCTTTCCGCAGGCGTAGCGGCCGATGCGCTCGTTGCTGCTGTACAGCGGGTCGGTGATGACGGCGTTGACGGACTCGTCCAGGAGGGTCTTCATTACGGTGAGGGCGTCGCCTCGGTGCGGCTGGTAGCTCACGGGTCTTCCTTCCGCATGGTACTTGGGCCCGCTCCGGGCGGCTCCCGGCGGCAGCCGCCCGGAGCGGGGATGCCCAGGACGGTAGCCGCGATCGGCGGCCGTACCTAATGAGCGCGACGGGGTGCAGGGCTCGACCGAGGGGTCGTTTGGTGCGGCCGACTTTCGCGTCTACTGTCTCGCCATGCCAACCGGGCAGCAGGCCAAAGGGCCCTGGCCCGGTGCGTGTTGATCCGTTCTGCCCAGTGCAGGCGTGGCCCACGTGCGGACGGCATCCCCTTCCCCCTGAGTTCCGAGGAGCGTCGTTGTGTTCCGGCTGAGATTACGAGCGCGGCTGGCTGCCGCGCGTGACCCGAAACCGGCGTCCTGGAGCTACCAACTCCCCTGAGCCGGGCCCGTCCTTAGCGAGGGCGGTTTCACCACCGGCGCGGTGCCGGCGACTTCTTCGCACGAGAGGCCGGCACCGCGTTCTCCTACGCGTCCCCGAGGAGCCGCTGCGATGCAGCATGCCCTGGCACACTCATGCCCTCATCCGCCTCCGCTGCCCGTCCAGCCGCTGCCCGGTGGCCGGGGGCCGTCGTGAAGAAGACGGTCGGCGCGCTCGTCGGCGTCGTCGCCGCCGGTCCGCTGGTGCTGGCCCTGCCGGTTGCCATCGTCGGCGCGGGCAACGCCTCGGCCACCACGGCCAGCTCCTGTCCATCCGGCGGAAATCCACAGGGTGTGGAGTCCTCGGCAGTGGCGGCGCAGGTTGAGGCGATCCTCAAGGGCTCCAGTCCGCTGTCGGCTCCGGCCGTCGCCGGGCTGAGCAAGCCCGGCGAGCAGATCCCCAACGCCCGGACGATCCAGGCCACCGGCGTCGCGATGCACATCCCCGTTCGCGGGCAGGTCGTCGCCCTGGCAACGGCGCTGCAGGAGAGCGAACTTCGCAACATCAACGGCGGTGACCGGGACTCGCTGGGGCTGTTTCAGCAGCGACCCTCGCAGGGCTGGGGCACGCCGGAGCAGATCATGCAGCCGGTGTACGCCTCGACGAAGTTCTACGAGGCGCTGCAGAAGGTGAACGGCTGGGAGTCGATGACCGTCACCCAGGCCGCCCAGGCGGTGCAGCGCTCCGGTTTCCCCGACGCCTACGCCAAGTGGCAGCCCTTGGCGGAAGCGCTCCAGAAGGCCCTCGCGCTGCTGCTCGCTCCTGCCTCCGGTACCTCGCCCACGCCGAACCCGACGCCGGCACCGGCACCGGCACCGACGGCCGGCGCGAGCGCTAGCCCGACTGCGGGCGGCGGCTGCGGGACGCCCACGGCGGGCGGCGACGGCAGCGACTTCGGCACGATCCCGGCCGGCTCGCTGCCAGGCGGCTACACGATCCCGGCCGATGCGCCGCAGCCGGTGCAGACCGCGATCCGGTGGGCGCTCGGCCAGTTGGGCACCGCCTACCAGTGGGGCGGCACCTGCGCGAACTCGCACGGTGCGGACCCGATGGGCAGGTGTGACTGCTCCTCGCTGATGCAGATGGCCTACCGGTCGGCCGGTGTCTCGCTGGAGCGGACCACGTACGACCAGGTCAAGCAGGGCAGCGCCGCTTCGGCGGACTCGCTCAAGCCGGGCGACCTGTTGTTCACCAGGGGCACTGCCGCCGTGCCGGAGCACGTGGGCATGTTCATCGGCAGCGGGCTGATCGTGCACGCGCCGAAGACCGGCGACGTGGTCAAGATCTCGACCCTGGCCTCGTGGCGGCCGGAGATCCTCGCGGTCCGCCGGGTCGTCTGACCCGCTTCTTCTCCTCCCCCTCCCCTCCCCCCTTCTTTGGGCTGCCTTCGCGCGCCCTGAACCGCTCTGGAGCTTCCCTTGTATCTCGCGGACGCAGTCGTACAGCTCGCCTACGACCCCGGCATCACCCCCAACGAGGGTGGACTGCCTGGCCTTTCGGTCCTCAAGCAGGTGATGGGCAGCCTGAACCTGTTCGGGATCATCGCGGTCGTCGGCGCCCTGGCTGTGAGCGCCGGGGTGTGGGCCTGGGGCCACCACTCGGGCGGTCATCAGGCCGAGGCCAACGGGAAGAAGGGCGTCCTCGTCTCGGCCGGCGCGGCGCTGCTGCTCGGCGCGGCCAACGGGGTTGTCTCCTTCTTCTCGACGCTCGGAAGCCAGGTCAAGTAATGCAGAAACGTTCCTCCATTTCCAGCCCTCGAACAGGGGGGTCCGGCGGCATGCTGGTGCGCCGCCGGGCGCTGCTGGGCTCGCTGGTCCTGGTGGTGCTCGTCGCCTTCGCCGGCGTGCTGGCCTACGTCACCCGAGACGGACGCGAGACCACCAGCCCCACTGCGGCATCCGCGAGTTCGGCGGGACCCTCCGCACCGGCGGCCTCGCCGACGCCGGACGGGCACCCGAAGGAGCTGCCGGGTCCGCCCTCGACGCACGATCCGATCGCGTTCGCGAAGGCGGCGGCGGTGGCGCTGTGGTCGTACGACACCCGCTCGTCCTCGCAGCCGGAGCTGGTGGCCTCCCTCCACCGGTGGCTGACCAGCGAGGGGCAGTTCGTCGACGCCGACTCGGTCGACCGCCTGGTGCCCTCCCCGGTGCTGTGGGGGCGGATGGCCGACTCCGGGCAGTTCGCCACCGCGACCGCGGACGAGGCGCACTTCCCGGACCGGTTCGCCAAGGCGTTGCAGGCCGATCCGGGGGCGATCACGCAGGCGTACGTCTACGCCGTGACCGTCTCCGGGAAGCAGTCGATCGCCTGGAACGGCTCCCCGGCCGGTGGTGCCGAGGACCGCTCGGCCACCCTCGCCGTCCAGTGCCGTCCCGACCGCCCGTGTGCCCTCGCCGGTGTGCTGCCGACCGTGGCGCCCTGACCTCCGGGAGTTCCTCGTGGATATCTGCAACCTCCCGATGGTCGCCCAGGTCTGCAACGTCGTCGACGGCATCAACTTCGTCAGCGACCCGGGCAAGTCGATCACCGACGGCATCGGCGCGTGGATCGCCAAGTCGATGGGTGAGCTGGCGGCCAGCGCCGTCGACCTGTGCGCGAAGGCGGTCGACGAGACCACGGCCATCGACCTGTCGGCGCCCTGGTTCAGGGACAACTACGCCTTGATCCTGCCGATAGGGCTGATCCTGACCGTGGGCACCTTCTGCGCGCAGCTGATCCTGGCCGCCTGGCGGCGCGACGAGCGGGCGCTGGCCAAGGCCGCCTGGGGCACCATGACCGGTGTCCTGTTCGCCTTCGCCGCCATCTCGTTCACGGCTGTGGCCGTGACGACCGTCGACGCCTTGTCGGCCGGGTTGTTCCAAGCCGCGCACACCAGCGTCGCCGACGCGGTCAGGCGCATGATCAAGGTGTCGCAGTTCGGCGCCATGTTCCCGCTCGGCTGGGCGATCCCGGCCCTGGTCGCGGTCGGCAGCGCGATCGGGGCGTTCCTCTACTGGGGCGTGATGGTCGCCCGCAAGGTCGGTGTACTGATCCTGGTGGCGCTCGCGGCATTCGCGGGTGCCGGCGGCGGCTGGGAGGTCGCCCAGCGGTGGCGGCGCGGCTGGATCGAGGCCACCGCCACCCTGATCGTCTCTAAACTGCTGATGACGGTGGTCTTCCTCGTCGGCGTCTCCGCGCTGGGCAAGACGGACGCCAAGGACGGTATGGCCGCCCTGTCCGATGCCCTGGCCGGTGTCGTGATCATGGTCATGGTGCTGCTGTGTCCGTACGCCGTCTACAAGTTCGTCCACTGGGCGACGGACGGCAGCGGCCACGACGACACGCACCGCACCGGCATGGCCGGCATGGCGGTCGCGGCCGGGGCGGCGAAGACCGCCAGCTCCCTGGCCATGCAAATGGGCACCGGCGTCCCGGCACCGCAGGGCCCGGCCCAGGTCCCGGGCGTGGGCGGTGGCGGTGCCGCCTCCGGCATCGACCCGACCGGCCAGATCAGCAAGGAGGGGATCGACGCCGGCCCCGCGCAGCAGCCGACGAAGTTCCGCTTCGGCGAGGACACGAACGCCGGCGGCGACCGCGGACGCGCCCTGGTCACCCGGCCCGGCATCCCGGCCCTGATCACCCGGGCCTCGCCCAGCAGCAGCGGTGAGCAGCCGGCATCCAGCGGCGGCCAGGACGGCGTCGCGGCCCAGCCCTCCGCACCGTCAGTACCCGGCGTCTCGACGACCCCCGCAGGCCCCGGCGCCCCGGCACCTCCCGCACCGGCGGGCGCAGGACCGGCCCCGGGCGGAGCACCGGCTCCGGAACCTGCCCGGTTCGTCTACCCCGGTCCCACCCGGTCCGGTTCCTGACCGGCACCCCCATGTCCTGGGGCGGGCGGCAGCCCCCGCCGCCCGCCCCGGGCCCACCACTCGATCTCGGACCCTCGAAGGAGTCTCTGCGATGACGTCCAGAAGAGTGCCGCGTCCCCGCCCGCCGCCCGCACGCTCACCCCGTATGGAACCCCGATGTCCTCCTCGACGCCCGACGCCACCCCTGCGTCCGTCAAGTTCCCCCACCGCAGCCGCCGAGGCGTGCTGCTCGGCCTGAGCGCCGCGCAGCTGATCACCTGCTCCGCCACCGGCCTGCTGCTGCTCGCTGTGCTCGTCACCTGGGGCGTCACCGGCGCCCTGCAGCTCGTACCCCTGTGGGCGGGTGTCGCCGCCCTGGTGTTCATCCGCTACCGGGGCCGCACCCTCGCCGACTGGGCGCCCGTCGCCGCCCGCTACGGCCTGCGGCGCCTGCGCGGACAGCTGGTCTGGCTCACCCGGCCCTCCTCCCGCCCGGTGCGCGAGGGCCTGCTCCACCTGCCCGGCAGCGCAGCCAGTCTGCGCGTGGTCACCGCGCCCGATGGCCGCTACGGCGCCGTCCACGACCCGCACGCCGGCACCCTCACCGCGATCGTCAAGGTCTCCTCCCGCGCGTACGCGCTGCTCGACCCCGGCACCCAGGATGCCAACGTCACCGGCTGGGGGCGCGCGCTCGCGGCGCTTGCCCGCACCGGCCAGGTCGCCCGCATCCAGGTGATCGAGCGCACCGTGCCGGACACCGGTGACGCGCTTCGCCGGTACTGGGAGGAGCACGGCCGCCCCGACGCTCCGCTGGCCGGTGAGCTGTACGGGGAGCTGATCCGCGGCGCAGGTCCGGCCGCCGCCCCGCACGAGGCGTACGTCGCCATCGCCCTGGACTTCAAGAGCGCGCGCCGGCTGATCAACCAGGCCGGAGGCGGCCTGACCGGCGGCTTCGCGGTCCTGGCCCAGCTCACCTCCGCGTTCGAGCAGTCCGCGCGCACCGCCGGTCTCACCCCGGCCGGCTGGCTGTCCGCGGGCGAGATCGCCGCCGTCGCCCGCACCGCCTACGACCCGAAGTCCCGTGCCGCGCTGGACCGCTGGTCCGAGGACGGGCGCCCATCCGCCGACCCGGCCGCCGCCGGACCGGTGGTCGTGGTGGAGAAGGCCGACCACATCTCGACCGACTCCGCCCACCACACCACGTACTGGGTGGAGAACTGGCCCAGGACGCAGGTCAACCCCGGGTTCCTGCACCAGGTCATGTTCGCCTCCGGCGTGCGCCGCACCGTCTCCCTCTCCTACGAGCCGCAGGACCTCGACTCCGCGCTGCGCGACGTGCGCCGCAAGAAGGCCAGCGTGATCGCGGATTCCGCCGAGCGCGCCCGCAAGGGCCAGGTCTCCAGCGAGGCCGACTCCGTGGAGTACCAGGACATCCAGGACCGCGAACGGCAGCTGATCGCCGGGCACGCCGATGTCGCGCTCACCGGACTGCTGACCGTCTCCGCGGATACCGAGGACGAACTGCGCTCCGCCTGCGCCGTGGTGGAGACCGCCGCTGTCGGCGCCCAGCTCGACCTGCGCCCGCTCACCTGGCAGCAGGCCGAGGCGTTCACCGCCTCCGCGCTGCCGTTCGCCCTCGCCGCCTGATGCCGGCCCTCCCGTCTTCCGAAAGAGCACCCCTGATGCCGGCCACCCCCGCCTCCGCGCAGGACTTCGTCCCGTACGCAACCGCCGCGATCGACTTCCACCGCGCGCTCAACATCCCGACCGGCCCGCTGGTCGCCTCCCGCGCCGAACTGGACTCGCTCCACGAGCACTTGGTCGCGCTGCACGGCCTCCTCGACGCCCACGCCCAGCGCACCGCGCCGCTGCTGCCAGCCGAGGGCGACCACCTCAAGGCCGCCCGCACCCGCCTGTGGCAGGCCGCCGAGCACCTCCACGCCGCCTACCACGCCTCGCCCCGGCCCGGCAGCGGCGAGGTCCCCGGTCCCGACGCCTGCCGCGCCCGCCTGCCCGAGGGCGCGCCGGAGCTGAGCATCTGCCGCCGCCACCAGGAGACCGCCCAGCTGGTGCGCCGCCGCACCACCCCCGCCGACCTGCACGCCCCGTTCACCGGCCTCGTCCGCCGCTGACCCTGCACCCCCGGAATCCGTGATCATGCCCAGGAACCGTGCCACCGCCAGCCCCCTGTTCGTCCCGCGCAAGATCACCCGCGCCCAACAGCGTGCCGCCCGGGCCGAGTTCGCCCAGGCCCGCACCAAGGCCCGCCACGCACAGCCCGCCGACGAACGCCCCCGGAACAGCGGCCCCGCCGCGGACCTCCAGCCCCTCTACCCGGTCTCCGGTCGGCCGGGTCCCGCCTCCGCTCGCGGTGGGAAGCTCCGACTGCCCAAGCACCGCCTGACCACCGCCGTCGCCGGCGGGGCCTACCCCTTCCTCGCGGAGGCCGGCCTCGGCGCCGAGGGCGCCTTCATCGGCCGTGACCTCCATGCCGAGGGCTCCTTCTGCTTCGACCCCTTCACGCTCTACAACTCCGGCCGAATAGAGGGGTTCACGAACCCGAACGCGATCCTGTGCGGCGTCATCGGCATGGGCAAGAGCGCCCTCGCCAAGTCCATCGCCACCCGCTCCATCGCCCACGGCTACAAGATCTACGTCCCCTCAGACCCGAAGGGCGAGTGGACGGGGCTCGCCCAGGCCCTCGGTGGCCAGACCATCGCCCTGGGCCCCGGCCTCCCCGGCAGGCTGAACCCGCTCGACGCCCCGAAGCGCCCGGACGGGGTGAGCGAGGAAGACTGGAGCGGCGAGGTCCGCAAGCGCCGGCTCCTGCTGCTCGCCAGCCTCGCGGCCACCGTCCTCAAGCGCGACCTGCTGCCGATGGAGCACACCGGCCTCGACGTCGCGCTCGACCTGGTCGTCGCCGACGCCGACGCGAACGGCACGGTGCCACTGCTGGGCGATATCGCCCACGTCCTCGGCCGCCCCGAGTGCCTCGATGCCGCTCTCGGCGGCCAGGCCGGCAGCCTCGGCCACGCCACCGACGACCTCGCCCACGCCCTGCGCCGCCTGGTCCACGGGGACTTGAGCGGCATGTTCGACGCGCCGTCCACCGTGACGTTCGACGCGAACGCGCCGATGCTCTCCATCGACCTGTCCCGCCTCGGAAGCAGCGGCGACGACACCGCCCTCGTCCTCGCCATGACCTGCGCCTCGGCGTGGATGGAGGCCGCCCTCGCCGACCCCGCCGGCGGCAGGCGGTGGGTGATCTACGACGAGGCATGGCGGATCATGCGCCACGTCGGCCTGCTGGAGCGCATGCAGCAGCAGTGGAAGCTAAGCCGCGGGCTGGGCATCGCCAACCTGCTGATCCTGCACCGGCTTTCCGACCTGCTCTCCGCAGGCGACGCCGGATCGCGAGGGCGCGTCCTCGCCGAGGGTCTCCTCGCCGACTGCTCCACCCGGATCATCTACCGCCAGGAACCGGACCAGATCCCCGCCGCCATGACCCTGCTCGGCCTCACCGGTGTCGAGGCCCAGGCCATCGCCGCCCTCACCCGCGGCCGGGGCCTGTGGAAGGTCGCCTCGCTCTCCTTCATCGTCCAGCACCTCCTCCACAGCAGCGAACGGGCTCTGTACGACACCGACTTCCGCATGGCCGCCTGACCAGCCGGCCGTTCGAGAATCCTGAACCCACGGGTCCACCACAGACGCCTCGCTCCTCGCACCGGACCGCGAGGAGCGGGTCGCAACCACCCTCAGCCGCGTCAGCCGCTTCCGCGGACAGAGCACCCTAGCCCCACGGCGCCGACGCTTCCGGACGTGCAGTGCCCGGCCCGGTGGCCATGCGCTCTACCAGCAGATTCCGGCCGGGCCAAACTCCTGGCTCTCCGCATCATCAGCTCCGCCGGAAGGCGTCCCCACGGCCCCGGCAGCCCTTGTCCGTACCAGCGAAGCGGAGCCCCCCGTGCCTGCTGCCGATCCCACCCAGCTTCCCGACGTCGCCATCGGGCACCACCCGAGCCACGGCATCGTCGCCTCCCTGCCCACCCAGTCCCCAGCCGCCGAGTGGATGCTGGAACGCCTCGACTTCCAGCGCCTGCCCGGCAACCCGAAGCTCTTCACCCTCACCGACCAGCACCGCGAAGCCCCCGAGCGCGCCGCCTGGGCCGCCAAGCTCCTCACCGGCGCCGGCTACCGCGTCGACACCGACATGGCCCTCGCCTCCGAGCCCGCCAACGGCAAGCACCCGGCCCAAGCGAGGCAGGCCGACGCCGCGCTGGAGGTCTCCGGGCCGCGCACCCCCGCCCCGAGTCCGGGCCCCGACGTCGCCATCGCCGAGCACCTGAGCCTGGGCATCGTCGCCGCCGTCAACGACGACCTGCCCTTCAACCCGGGCATCTTCCTGGACACCGATGGCTGGCGCCATCACCGGGAACTGGACGTCTACCTCCCCCCGGCCGGCACCCGGGCGGAGTCGCTCGACGTGGTGGCCCACACCGTCATGGGACTGCGGCGCGGCAACTTCCAGGTCGCCTTGCAGCCCCAGCTCGCCGAGGACGTCGCCGCTCACCGCACAACGGTCCGGCAGGCGTTCACCACGCACAAGTTCCGAGTCGACGAGGCCGCGCTCAAGGCACCCGCCACCGTGCCGACCGCCATCGCGGTGAGCCCCCCACCGGCGGCGGTCGACCCACGCGTCGCCTTCGCCCGCGTCCACTGACCACCCTCACCCCACCCCTCAAGGAGCAGAGCACATGGCCGTGAAGAAGGTCTGGCAGATCACCCACTCGTGCGGGCACGAGGCCGAACGCGACCTCGGCGACCGACCGGCCGACCGCCGGGCCGGCTTCGCCGAGTGGCTGGCCAAGCAGGAGTGCACCGACTGCTGGCGCGCGGCGAAGTTCGGTGACGAGGCCGAGAAGACGGCGTGGCTGGAGGCCAAGCGGGCCACCGAGCAGGCCGAGTCGGACGACTGGTCCAAGCAGTACCGGATGCCGCCGCTGGAGGGCACCGAGAGGGGCATCGCCTGGGGCGTCCGGTGCCGCCACCAGGTCCTCGCCGCCGCCTACACCGCGCTCGTCCTCGACGCCGGCATGGCGGAACCCGAGTGGGAGCTGATCGAGGACCAGGCCCGCACGATCACCCGCGCCGGCTGGTGGATCGACCAGCGCGCCTGCGACCCCGGCGACCTGCCCGAGCTGCTGGAGGCGGCCGTGGACACCGACCGGCCGACCGAGAACCCCTTCGTCTGACCGGCCCGCGCCCGGCCCCGGCGCAGAGCGTCTTCACCAACTCCCGCCCCCTTCACAGCGATTCGAAAGTCCCGCCATGTCCTCCTCCCCGCTGTCCTGCACCGTCCGGCGCACCGAGAGCACGACCGACCTGCTCACCGTGCTGAACGACGACGATCCCGGTTTCGAGTCCTACCTGCTGGCGTCGTGGTCGCCCGGTCCGCCCGCCGAGGAGGACATCGTCCTGCCGGACCTGGCGGCGCTGCTGGACGAGCCGCTGGCGCTGCGCAAGCCCCGCACCGGCCACACCCCGTCCCGGCGCCTGACCTGGCACTGCTCAATCCGCAGCAAGGACGTGCTCAGCGACGACCAGTGGTTCGAGCTGACGTGGAAGGTGCTCGACGCCACCGGCATCGAACCGGACGACGACCCCCACGCCTGCCGGTGGGTGGCCCTGCGCAACACCGCGGACCGGCTCGACCTCGTCGCCACCGTCGTCCGCCAGGACGGCCGCTGGGCCCGGCTTCACAACGACCAGCGCTGGGCCCGCTTCGCCTGCGAAGACTTCGCCCGTGACCGCGGACTCACCGCGCAGCGCTGACGCTCGCGCATCCGCTCCCACTGGCCCGGCCACCGGGCCCCGCCTCCCGTCCGAGAAGGGGACGCCGTGATCGCCCACCTGCAGCGCGCCGCCACCACGGCCGCGCTGATCCCCGCGCTCTACGGCCCGGACGACCCCCGCCACCGGCTGCGCCCGAGGCTGATCGGCGCCGACTACCGGGGCGCCGACAAGCAACTGCCCCTGTTCGGCGACCCTCAGGAGGTCCTCGGCGGCGGCGTGCTGGACGCCCCCGCCCAGCGGATCGGCGCCCGGGCGCCGGAGCGGCCGGTGTGGATGTGCTCGGTGCGCTCCGACCCCCGGCACCCGGACCTGAGCGATGCGCAGTGGGCCAGCGTCGCCCGGCGCCTGGTCACCGCGACCGGGCTCGCCCCCGCCGGCGACCCGGACGGCTGCCGGTGGGCCGCGATCCGCACCCTCGACCACTCGGTGCACATCGTCGCCACCGTCGTGCGCGAGGACGGCCGCATCCACGGCACCTACCGCGACGCCTTCCACGTACAGGCCGAGTGCAACCGCATCGCCGCCGAACTCGGCCACCTCACCCGGACCGTCCCCTCCGTCACCACCGCCAAGGACTACCGGATGCCCACCCCCGCGATCAGCATCAGCATCGAGCCGAGCGGCAGCGTCTCTGCCAAGGGCTCCAGCGACGACCTGTCCGCCGCCCTGCTCAAACACGCCGGCTTCCAGGAGAAGGCGGACTGGTACGGCCGGCGGCACCGGCTGCCCACCACCACGGCCCACGCCGACCGGGTCGCCGTCGCCACGCACGCCGCCGAGATGCTGCGCGCGGCCCGCTACAACGTCGACCTCGACCCCAAACTCGACACCGGCCGCCTCACCACCCCCACCGATCCGCAGGGCCTCAAGGTCGCGGGCCAGCAGGTCCTGGAGCTGGCCGACCAGATCCGCGGCGCCTCCAGCGCCGCCGACGCCGCCAAGTCGCTGGACCGGCTCCTCGACCCCGACGACGGTGTCCTCGCCCGGCTGCGGGAAGCGCTGGAAGCGGCGGCGGAGCAGGTCACCGACCTCGCCCCCGACGAGTACGAGCTGTCCGACCGCTTCTCCTCCGGCGCCGAACTGATCGGCACCGCCGAGGCCGAACTCGCCGACACCATCAGCGACCTGCGAACCCTCGGCGCCGCGCCCGCACGGCCTGAGCCGGGCCACCTCGTGCAGGCTGCCGATTCCCTGCGCACCCGGGCAGCGCTCGCCCGCAGCGCCGCTGCCCCGGCACTCCCGTCCATCGGCCCGCTCGCCGTAGCCGCCCCCGCCCGGGTGCCGTCCCTACCAGCCGCATCGACGGGGCTTGCCGGCCGAGCCCGCTGAAACCGCCTGCCCCCAGAAGGAAAACACGACCATGCGCACCCTGGCCGACGTCTTTGGCACCGACGTGGAGATCGTCCGCCGCTCGGACGACGTGGTCCGGGCCTTCTGCCGGATCGACGCCCCGGACCAGGTCCACGATGTCCTGGGCCAGTGAGGGTTCACCGCCTCCGACGCGCACGGCTCATGCTGCTACAGCCTGCCCCCGGAGACTCCCGGCGCCGACCAGGCCGCTGCGGCCTCCACGGCGGCCACCCTCCTGGACGACGCCGGGTACAGGGTCGGAATCGCCCCTCACCTGGTCGTCGGGTACGTCGGCCGGAACTGCATCGTCCAGTCCGAGACACAACGGCACGCCGCCACCCTCCGCACCGGGTCCTCTGTCACTGCCAAGGCCACCCATGCACAGGCCGACACGCCCGCGGCGGCGCCGGTCCGGACTGCCGCCCGCACCCACTGAAACGTTCCGCCAGTCCCCGCCTGCCCGAGGAGATCACCGTGATCCGTACGAGAGCCGAGCGCGCCCCGCCCACCGCCCGTTCGCACCCTCCTGGACTCCTTCTTGCCTGCCCCGCGCACCGGCGCGCCGTCCACCACCTCCGGCTCGGACGCGCTCCTCTACCTTCTGTTCGCCGTCGTCGGCACAGCTCTCGCCTTCGGCTCCCTCGCCTGGCTGACCGGCAACCTCACCAACTGCTTCTTCGGCTCCGGCGATTGGGCGCCGTTCCACACCACCGAAGCCCTCCTTCACCCCGACCGGCTGTGGCCCCACCTCGGCCCGGCCGCCGTCCTGGTCGGCGCCCGCATCGTCCCGGGCGCCCTCACCCTCGCCACCACCGTCACCGTCCTGGTGCTGTGGCTGCGCCACCGCTCCGGAGCCAGGAGCGGCCTGGCCCGCAAGGCGGACATAGCGCCGCTCCTGGACGCGGAGATCACCAAGAAGGCCCGCAACCTTCGCCCGAGCCTGAAGGGCCGGGAGTGTAAAAGAGGTCGAACCGAACGACCGGGGCATCCTGATCGGCACGCTCTCCCCGGGCAAGGCCGAGGTCCGCGCCTCCTGGGAGGACGTGATGGTCGCCATCATGGCGCCCCGCTCCGGCAAAACCAGCGGCATCGCGATCCCCGCAATCTTGGCAGCCCCCGGACCGGTCTTGCTGACCAGCAACAAGGCCGCCAACGACGCCTTCACCGCCTGCGCCGACGCCCGCGCGAAGGTCGGCACGGTCTGGACGCTCGACCCGCAGCAGATCGCCCACCACCCGCGCGAGATGTGGTGGGACATCCTCGCGGACGCCCGCGACCTCGCCGGCGCCAAGCGCCTCGCCGGGCACTTCGTCACCGCCTCCGTCGACGAGTCCAACGGTTCCGACTTCTGGTCGACCGCGGCGAGCAACACCCTCGGGTCGCTCTTCCTGGCCGCCGCCAGCCACCGCCGTCCGATCACCGACGTGCTGGCCTGGCTCGCCTCGCCCTCCGACCGCACCCCGGTCGACCTGCTCACCGACGCCGGCCACCACGCGGTCGGCGCCCAGCTCCAGGGCACCGTCACCGGCGCCACGGAGACGAGGGACGGCATCTACGAGACAGCACGCCAGTACGCCAGCTGCCTGCTCGACCCGGAGATCGCCGCCTGGGTCACCCCCACCGAGGGCCTTCCGGAGTTCAAGCCGTTCGCCTTCGCCTCCAGCCGAGACACGCTCTTCCTGCTCTCCAAGGACGGCGGCGGCTCGGCTTCGGCGATCATCGCGGCTGCGGCCGACGCCGTGATGCGCGCAGCCGTCATCGTCGCCGAACGATCCGGCGGCCGACTCGACCCGCCCGCCCTGTGCGTCCTCGACGAGGCCGCCAACGTCTGCAAAATCTCGGACCTCCCGGACCTCTACTCCCACCTCGGCAGCCGGGGCGTCATCCCGATCACCATCCTGCAGTCCTACCGCCAGGGACAGCGCTGCTGGGGAGAGGCCGGCATGGACGCCCTGTGGTCCGCGGCCACCGTCAAGGTCATCGGCAGCGGCATCGACGACGCCGACTTCGCAGACCGGCTCTCCCGACAGATCGGCGAGCACGACGTGCAGACCGTCTCCGTGTCCGACTCCGGCAGCGGCAAGTCGACATCCGTGTCGATGCGCACCGAGCGCATCCTGCCCCCGGACGAGATCCGCGCGCTCCCCAAGGGCAAGATCCTGCTCTTCGCCACCGGCATGAAGGTCGCGATGCTCGACCTCAAGCCCTGGTACAAGGAGCGCTCCGCCAAGGAGATCGGCCCGGCCTCCTCCCGCACCACCAAGGCCATCACCGAACGCGCCCTCGCCAAGAGCACCGCCGCCCCCGGTGGCTTCACCCACTCGGCCTGACCCGCCCCACCCGGCGGCACCAACCAGGAGTCCGACCCTCTTCGGCCGTCGCCGCCCTCCCCCTCCGTTTCGCCCGGGTGCGCCACGTCCACCCGCCCACACCAAGGACACCCCCATGACCACAACGACCGCACCCACCCTGCGAGTTCTCTCCCTCGGCGCCGGAGTACAGAGCAGCGCACTGCTGCTCCTGGCCGCCGAAGGACACCTGCCCGGCCTCGACACCGCGATCTTCGCCGACACCGGCTGGGAACCCGCTTCGGTCTACGCGCACCTCGACCGGATCGAGCGGGAGGTCGCCGAGCCCGCCGGCATCCCGATCCTGCGGGTCTCCTCGGGCAACATCCGCGACGACGCCCTCGACCCGGGCAAGCGCTTCGCATCGATGCCACTGCACATCCTCAACCCCCAAGGCACCGAGGGGCTTGCACGCCGCCAGTGCACGGGCCAGTACAAGATCAAGCCGATCAAGGAGCAGGTCCGCTCCCTGCTCGGCCACCCGCACCCGCAGCGGGTACCGGCCGGGGTGTTCGTGGAGCAGTGGATCGGCATCTCCACGGACGAGTTCCACCGGGCGAAGGATGCTGACGTCGCCTACATGAAGAATCGTTTCCCTCTGATCGAGGAGGGATTCTCCCGCGCGGACTGCCTGCGGCTGCTGCGCTCGCGCGGTTTCGAGTCCACGCCGAAGTCGAGCTGCCTGGGATGCCCGTTCCACGGCAACGCCCAGTGGCGGGCCCTGCGCAACGGCTCGCCCAAGGAGTGGCAGGACGTCGTCGAGTTCGACCGCGCCATCCGCAACGGCAACGCGCGGGCGACCGCAGAGGGCACCCCGCTGCTGGGCCAGGCATACCTGCACCGCAGCCGCCGTCCCCTGGACGAGGCGCCGATCGACCGGGTCACCGCACACGAGTGGGCGGGCCGGCAGACCGACGTCTTCGACGCACTCGCGGACGCCGAGCTGGAGGCCGGTGACGCGGACGGCTGCTCGCCCTGGGCCTGCCGAGCCGGCCAGCCGGTCAGCGTCGGCCACGACTCCTTCGAGCTGGCGGCATGAGCGTGTGGAACGTCCCCGCCGCCGGCCGCGTGGCCGCGCTGCGCGAGCAGGCCGAGCGCTCCGGCGACCCGTCCGCCGCGCTCTCCGACCTCGAACTGCTCAACGCCGCGTACGAGTCGGTGCTGCGCGAGCAGATCGACACCCGCGACCGCTACATGTCGCTGCTGACCTCGCTGCGCAAGCACGACGAGCAGGTCCGTACGGCGGCCGTCGCCTCCTTCAAGGGCAACGCCGACCGCTTCGCGCAGGACGCGGTGCGCCAGCAAATGCGGCCCTTCCACGAACTCCTCTACCGCGTCGAGAAGTTGCCGGACCGCCCCGGCCTGCAGCAGCTGGAGGACCTGCGCTCGGCCGGGGTGCGGGTGGCCCACCAGCTGAGCGACGCAGGCCCAGCCGAGAACCTCATCGACCCAGACGGCGCCCGCGCCACCCTGCGGTCCGTCAACAACGTCGTCGGCGTGCTGGAGGGACGGCCGGGCCTGGACGGCGCCGAGGTGCTGGGCCTGGTCAAGGACGTGCTCGACGGCGAGCCGCCCAGCGCCGTGTTCGCCGTCGCCGACCGCGCCGGCCCCAGGCCCGAGGTCCCGGTGGCCTCGCCGCCGTTCGCCGGTCCCGGCTGGAGCGACCTGGGGCGCCTGTGGGCCTTCCAGGACGCCGATTCCGGCGCCCACGTGAAGGCGTACCCGATGGGCGGCGAGGACTGGTACCTGGACCTGTGGTCCGCGCAGGGCCAGCTGCTCGCCTTCGGCTCCGCGACCGCCGACGAGGTCGCCGCCCTCGCCCCGGCGCTCACGGCCAAGGCCGAAGCGTGGTCCCAGGACCGCAGCGAGTACGCCTGGCGCCGCTTCGCCGACACCGCCGAAGCGGCGCGCGAGGCCCCGGGCCAGGCCCGGGTCCGGACCGCTACCGCCTCCTCCCCCTCCCTCACCGCAGGCCGGAGCGCGCCGCCGCAGGCCCCGCCCGGTGCCGGCGCGGCGGCAGGCCCGGCCGCCGCCCGCCGCAGCCGCTGACCCGATCGACTCCCCGGAAGGTCCCCATGCCCGACACCAACTCGCCTGCCGACCAGCACCGTCCGGCTCCGCTGACCGGGGCGCCGGTCGTCCGCCGGGGCGGCCAGTGGTGGCTGATCACCGGCGAAGGCTCGATCCTGGCCACCGACCCGACGTTCAGCGGTGAGCTGGACCGCTTCGCCGCCGCGAAGGCCGCCGCCGACCTCGCGGTCGCCCAGCTCCGCGCCGACCGTCGCCGGAGCCGGTGATGGACCCTCTGCTCACCGGCGAGCAGGCCGTCCTCGGAGCGGTCTTGCTCGACCCCCGCCAGCTCGGCGGCCTCGACTGGCTGGAGCCGCGCGACTTCTACCGGCCCGGCCACCAGGCGCTGTTCGCCGCGCTGCGCAAGCTCCGCGCCGAGGACCACCCGGCCCTCGGCGCGCAGGGCGCGGTGCCGGTGGCGTGGCTGACCGACACCCTCGCCGAGGCCGGCCAGCAGGTGCGCGGGCTCACCGCCTCCTACCTGCACACCCTGGTCGCCGCCTGCCCGCGCCCCGCCCACGCGCCCCTGTACGGGCGGATGGTGCTGGAGGGGTCGATCCACCGCACCGTCGCCGAGCACGCCAACCGCTTGCTCGCCGTCACCCGGGAGGACGCCGAGCAGAACGAGGTTCACGGCACCGCCGCCCAGGCCGACGTACTCGCGGGTGTCCTGGACCACCTCGCCGGGCGCTGGGGAACCAGCCCCCGGGCCACCGCCTCGAGGGCGGCCCTCCCTGCCGCCGGAGAGCCGCCCGCGGCGGCCCAGGCGGAGGACGAGCAGTTCCTGCTGTCCCTGCTCGTCCACCAGAACGGCGCGATCGGCGAGGTCTTCGACTGGCTGCGCCCCCAGGACTTCGCCGTTCCCGGCCACGGCCACCTCTATCGCTGCCTCGGGGCGCTCCACCACCGGGGCGAGCCGATCGACCCGGTCACCACGCTGTGGGAGGTCCAGCGGCGCGGCCTGCTCGCCGAAGGCATGCTCACCGAGGAGCAGCTGGGGCCGGTGCTGCGCGACGGGGCGGCTGGGTCAGCAGAGTGGCTGGGCGAGCAGCTCCTGCGTTCCTCCCTCACCCGCGCTGCCGCCGGCGCCGCGCAGCAGATCGCCGCCCACGCCGACGACCGGCGCCTCGCTCCCGGGCAGCTGATCGGCCACGCGTTGCACGCCCTCGGCCCGCTGGAGGAGGTGCGGGCCCGCTGGCGCACCGCCACTTCCCCTCCCGCGCCACCCCTGGCTACCGCCGACCAGGCTTCCCGCGTCCAGGCCGCGCTCGCGCGAAGCCCCGTCCGTCCCCGTACGCGCGCGAGTCCGGCGCCGGATCGTGTGCTGGCCGCAGCACCTGCCTCACTCCCCGTCCACGAACGCACCAGCGCCACCCACCCCCACCGGAGCCCCTTGTGAACACCCCCGTCAGCGAGGCGCCCGCCCTGCACGCCCGGGCGTACGCCGAAGCAGTCACCAGCCTCAGCGAAGCCTCCGCAGCCTTCGGAACGGTCGCCCGGCAGCTCGCCTTCCTCAGCCACGCTGTCGAACAGCACCAGCACCCCGCGGTTCGGAAGGCCCGTACGGAGGCGGTCCGGACGATCGAGCGCGCCGTCGAAACCGCTCGCGAAGAACTACGCCACGGCGCTCAGACCCTGGCCCAGACTGCGCGGCACATCGCGCCGCCGTCCGCAGGTCTTCGCCAGCAAGCCGCTGCCAGCCGATCGGTCAACGCCGCCCCGTCCGTTCCACCAGATCTGAACGGCTCCGTACCGGTCCCGCCCGTACCTTCGGCTCACACCACCCGGAACCGGCGATGACGCCGACCCCCACGGCCGCCGACCCCGGGCCGCTGATCGGGAGCCTGTGCAGCGGATACGGGGGGCTCGACCTCGGGGTGCTGGCCGCGCTCGGAGGCTCCGTCGCGTGGCACGCCGAGGTCGACCCGGGCGCCTCGAAGATCCTGGCCCGTCACTGGCCCGGCGTGCCGAACCTGGGCAACATCACCGAGGTCAACTGGGCCGATGTTCCGCGGGTGTGCGTCCTCACGGCGGGCTTCCCCTGTCAAAGACGTCTCGGTCGCCGGCCGTCGCGCCGGGCTCAACGCCGGAACCCGATCGGGCCTTTGGCAGCACGTGGCGCGTGCGGTCGAGGCCCTGCGCCCGCACCTCCTGGTGGTCGAGAATGTACGAGGACTCCTCACCTCTCCCGCCGTCGCCGCCTCCACTGGCGACGTGGAACGCTGCCCGTGGTGTCTGGGAGACGACCCAGATCAGTCTGATCTGCGGGCACTTGGCGCCGTACTCGGCACCCTGGCCCAGCTCCGGTACGACGCGCGGTGGCTCGTGCTTCGCGCCTCCGACGTCGGAGCACCCCACCACCGGGCCAGGGTCTTCCTCACCGCCTGGCCCGCCGACAGCGGCGCTGCTCAAGACCCCCACGAGCAACATCGCGACGAACGGCGGCTCACAGCATCCGGCGAAGAGGAAGCGCGGCGGTCACGGCCCGAATCTGGCGGACGAGGTGGAGTGGCTGTTGCCGACTCCGAAGGCGTCGGACGGGACCAAGGGCTCGCCGAACCAGCGGTACGGCGGCGGGGACCTGAGCCTGCCCTCGGCAGCCGCCTCGCTCCGGCCTTCGTCACCCCGGAACCCGGCCTCGCGCTCCCGCAGGCGGCCGGCCGCGCCCGTGACGGAAGCGGTGGCACTTCCCCTGTGGGGGGAGGCCGCACCGCAGGACGGCTCGACCCCGGACGGTGGGGACCGTACGCCGCAGCCGTCGCCCGATGGGAGACGCTCACCCGCCCGGCGCCGCCGCCCACCGACGAAGGCGGGCGGCTGCGCGCGGAGTTCGTCGAGTGGATGCAAGGGCTTGAGCCGGGCTGGGTCACCGCCACCCCGGGACTGGGCCGCCCGGCCCAGCTCACCGCCCTCGGCAACGGTGTCGTCCCCCAGCAGGCGGCCAAGGCCCTGGAGTTGCTGACCCCCGCCTTCGCTCGCTGTCCGCGCTGCCGTACCGACTGAGGGGCTTCTACCGCCTTTTCCCGGCCGTACCAAATCCCGGAATCCGCGGACTCTTCTCCCCGCAGCCGCACCGACCCGAGGGGCTGTCATGCCTGCGCATGCCCCGGTCCGGCGCGCCCGCGCGCCGCCGGCCGTACGACCGAAGGACCTCCTCCTTGAGCACCACCACCGCCTGCGGCCCTGCCCAGGACAGCGGATACCGCGCTGTCCTGGGTACGCCGTACGTCGCCCGCCTGCTGGGCGGCACCCTGATCGGCCGCGTTCCCACCGGCATGGCTCCGATCGCGATCCTGCTGCTGGTGCGCGCCGAGCACGGCCCGCTCGCCCTGGCCGGAGCCCTCGGCGCCCTGTTCGGCCTCGCCTGCGCGCTCGGGCAGCCGCTGCTGGGGCGCCTGGTCGACCGCCACGGCCAGATCCGGGTCCTCGTCGCCGCCACGGCCACGGCGAGCACGGCGTTCCTGCTGCTGCCGTGCACCGGCCCGGCGCGCCACCCGGCGCTCGCCGCGCTCACCGTGCTGGTGGCAGGGCTGGCGACGCCGCCGCTGGAGGCCGGGCTCCGGGCGCTGTGGCCGGTGCTGCTGCCGGACGCCGCGCGCCAGCGCGCCGCCCTCGCCCTGGACTCCTCCAGCCAGGGCCTGGTGTTCGTCGCCGGGCCCCTGCTGGCCACCGGCTTCGCCGCCGGCGCCGGGGCGACCACCGCTCTGGTAGCGACCGCGGCGCTCGGACTGCTCGGCACCGGGCTGGTCGTCACGGCCCCGCCCTCCCGCGCCTGGGCGCCGGCGGAGTTCACCGAGGCGGTGCACTGGACGGGACCGCTGCGGGTGCCGGGACTTCGGGTGCTGTTCGCCGCGCTGATCGGCACCGGTGTCGCGCTCGGCTCCGTCAACGTCCTTGCGCTGTCCGCCGCCGAGCGCCACCACGCCGGGTGGCTGGCCGGGGTGATGCCGGCCGCGCTGTCCATCGGCAGCATGCTCGGCGGCCTCGCCTACGGCCGACACGCCTGGCCCGGCGCCCCCGCCAAGCACCTGGTCGCCGCCTCGATCGGCTTCGCCGCCGGGTGGCTGCCGCTGCTGCCCGACCCCGCGCCCGCCGTCGCCGTCCTCGGTGCCGTGCTGCCCGGCACCTTCCTCGCGCCGCTGCTGACGGCCGCGTTCCTCACCGTCGACCGCCTCGCCCCCGAGGGCGAATCGACCGAGGCGTTCGCCTGGCTGATCGCCTGCATCGGCATCGGTCAGGCCGCCGGAACCGCCCTCGCCTCCCTCGCCGACCCGGCCGGCCCGCTGCTGGTCGCCGCCGTCCCGCTCGCCGGGGCCGCCTTCGCGCTGTTGCTGCTGCGCCGCTTCAACGACCGCCTCTCCTCCTGACAGCCCCGCTCAACCCGAAGGACACCGCCGTGAACACCGCCCTCTTCGCCGCCGCGACTCCCGCCACCCGCCTGCACGTTGTGTGGGACTGGAACGGAACGATCAAGGACGACCTCGACGACCACGTCTCCGCGCTGAACGCGACCCTGCCCGCCCTCGGAGGCGAGCCGGTCGACCGGGAGACCTACCGGGCCAAGCACACCGTGCCGATCCCCGACTTCTACGCCCGCCTGCTCGGCCGCACCATCACCGAGCAGGAGTGGATCTCCAGCGACAACGCCTTCCTCGCCCACCTGCGCGGCCAGCCGGTGCGGGTGCGCGAGGGCGCCGCCGAGCTGATGGCCGCGCTGCGCGAGGCCGGCCACACGCAGTCGCTGCTGTCGCTGTGCCCGCACGACGCCCTCGTGCGCGAAGTCGAGCAGGCCGGCATCGGCCACTTCTTCACCCGCGTCGAGGGCCGCACCGGCCCCTCCGGCGGCACCAAGGCCGCCCCGCTCGCCACCCACCTCGAAGCCCTCGACCTCACCGAACAGGCATACCGGGTGCTGCTGGTGGGCGACGCCGTCGACGACGCGGACGCCGCCCACGCCAACGGCACGCACGCCGTGCTGCACACCGGCGGCCTGCACCACCCCGCCAAGCTCGCCGCCGCCGGCCACCCGCTCACCGACACCCTCGCCGACGCCGTCGCCCTCGGCCTGCGCCTCGTCCAGCACCAGGGCGCCCAACTGGCCTGCGCCTAGCACGAGTCGGCGGCCCGCCCAAACCGCCGTTCCCGCGGGATTCTGTCCCTCACCACCGCGCTTCACCGGAGCCTCGCCATGACCAGAAGAACGCCTTCCGTCCTCGCCCTTCCCGTCCGTCCGAATCCCCTGGATGTGCCATGTCCGAGTCCGTCCCGGCTCC
Organism: Kitasatospora sp. NPDC096204; assembly: GCF_044763205.1. Lineage (NCBI taxonomy): Bacteria > Bacillati > Actinomycetota > Actinomycetes > Kitasatosporales > Streptomycetaceae > Kitasatospora > Kitasatospora sp. NPDC096204. The sequence continues at coordinate 38,235 of NZ_JBIWFT010000006.1, read as the reverse complement.
GGGCTCCTCCGAGCCCGAGCCGATCCGCATCGCCGACGAGGACCTGGACGACCTCGTCAGCGCCCTTCACCGCACCATGGCCGAGGTCCGCCAGCACGGCGTGATCCTCGACCGCCTCGGCTCCGAGGCCGACGACGAATCGGGGTCCGGCCCAACCGGGCCGGACCCCGGCGCCGGGGACGAACCCGGCGCCGCCCCACCGCTGTTCATCCTCGCCATGGGCGGCGCGCAGTACGCCGCCGAGCTGGCCGAGCTCTCGGCCTGGGTCACCCACCTCCTGCTGCCCGTCTACGGCCGGGAGATCGGCTCCACCCGCCCCTGGTGCGCGAAGTGGTACGAACACCCCGAGGCCGTCGCCCGCCTGCACGCACTGTGGCTCGCGTGGCAGCAGCTGACCGCCGCCGAGGCCGGCCAGAGCGGTCCTTCGACCTGGCACCGCGACCACCTCGACCACGCCATCGCCCAGCTCCGCGCCCCTGACGGCCCGTTCGCGGCGTGCGCCACCAGCCCGTCCCGGCCCGCCCACCGTGTCCTGTCCACCCCCGACCAGCTGGGACTCGCCGCATGAGCGCCGACTTCGACCTCGGCGGCCTGTCGCCCGCCGACGACCGCTCCGGCCTCCTGCGGGACATCGCCGCGCAGAGCGACCTCGACCTCCTGGCCCGGCACGGCGTCGGCAACCGCAGCTACCTGCTCGCCTTCGACAACGGCACCCCGCAGGGCAAGGCGCTGAACATGCCGGACCTCTTCACGTTCGACGTCCGACGCGACCAGGTCCAGGGCACCTTCGCACTGGACGCCTCCGCGCACGCAGGTGTGGCGTTCGCACAGAAGTGGCTCGCCGAGCACGGCTGCCCGCCCGAGGCGATGACCGTGGACGGCGACCTCATCGGCGCCGACGAACTCACCTACCGGATCGAGGACCAGATCCACCGCGCGGGCGACAGCTACGACCTGATCACCCTCGCAGCCGCCCGCGAGAGCCCGGGCGAGGCGTGGACCATGGTCACGGACAGGACCGCCACCGAACTGCCCGTCCGGCTCTTCATCGAGCACTCCGACGCGGAGCAGAACACCTACACCATCCGCGAGGGTGCCTTCCCCGACCGTGCCGGCGCCGAGGCGTGGCTGGCCGAGCGGAACACCCCGCTGCCCGAGCCGCCCGAGTACCGCACCGACGCCGACGCGCTACGCACCCGCGCCGCGCTCGCCCGCAGCGCCGCCCCGACCGTGCCCGGCGTCGCAGAGATCGTGGCCGCCGCACCCGCGGCAGCCGCCCTCGCGCAGCCCGACCGGGGGCGGTCGCTGTGACCCGCGCGAAGTTCGGCTTCTCCGCCCACCCCGACGCCATCGCCGACCTGCGCCAACTCCCCGACGCCATCCGCGACCAGGCCCTGCTGCACCTGCAGGACCTCGTGCACGGCGAGCGCGTCGCCAAGCGCCTCGAAGGCCGGCTGGAGGGCTGCCACAAGATCTACCTCGGCGTCGCCGAGAACTGGGCCTCGCACCGCCTGGTCGTCCAGTTCCGCGACTCCCCGCCCGAGTCCCAGCACCGGCGCGAAGTCCACCTCATCGCCGCCGGCCCCCGGCTCGACTACCAGGTCTACCGCTCCGCCCAGAACCGCCTGGGCCGCACCGGGCTCAACCTGCCGACCGGCCCCGGCCCGGCCGAGGAAGCCCGCGTCCGGGCCGCCCGTGCCCAGTCCGTACGCCCCGCACAGGCCGGCGCCAGCCCCGCCTACACCACCGCTTCCCCCGGCTTCGCCACCAGCGCCGCCGCCCGAAGGGCCCGATGATGACCACCCCCACCCCCAACCCCACCCATGCCGACCTCGCCCTCTGGCTCGTCGAAGCCGCCGAGGCAGTCTCCGGCATCGCCACGGCCCAGCACGCCGCCCCGCCCTCGCGCTCCCACCTCCACCCCGTCCTCGGTCCGCTCACCGCCGGGCCCAAGGCGATCACCGCGCTGGCCGACCGCCTGGAGCACCTGCTGGAAGCCCGGCTGCCGACCACCCCCGCCTCCCTGTTCACCCTCGCCTCCTACGTCTCTGCCCTGGGCTGGCTCACCGAGTCGCTCGCCGACCTCACCCAGGCCGTCGACCTCCTGGTCACCGAAGCCGGCCAGGCCGACGACGACGACGAATCCGGCGTCGACCTGTCGGACTACGCCCCGCAGGACCGGCAGGCCATCACGGTGCTCGCCGCCGAGGCGGCCCTGCCGCCCGGCCTCTACCTTCGGCTCCTGGGCCGGGCCCTGCTCGCCTGCTCGGAGTTCACGGAAGCCTGCGCGGAGATCACCGGCGCGCTGACCGAGGACGCCCACCGCCTCCTGGACGAGTCGGTCAGCGCGGTGCGCCTCGACGGCGAGGGCCCCGACAGCCTGCCAACCCTGGTCCGCTCCCTCCTCGCCCGCCTTGAGGCGGCCCGGTGAACCCGCACGACCCGCTCACCCACCCCGGCGCCCACCTCGTCTACGAGCGCCTCGGTGCCGGCGATGCCGGGGAGCTGTCCGGCCAGCACCCGTACCCGAGCCCGATGGCCCACCTCGCCTCCGTGGTCGCCTCGTGCGCCCGGGACGTCGACCGGCTCCACCAGGACCTCACCGAGCGCGCGCAGACGGTGATCGAGCGCCTGCAGCCGGTCGCCCGCGGCGACCACGCGAGCATGCGCGGCGTCAACGGCATCATCCAGTCCGCGGGACTCCAGGTCGAGCTGCTCACCGCCCGCAGGGGCGCGGCCTACGAGCAGCTCGACAAGGTGCTCAGCGCCTACGAGCGAGGCGCCGAGACCGGCCGGCCACCGGACCTCAACTCCGGCACGACTCCGCGCACACCGACGGCGCCACGGCCCCAGCCGACCAGCAGACACAACCCGCCACCGCCTCCTGGGACGACGAACAGGGCTCCGCCCGGGCGGCGTTGAACGCGATGGAGGACGGGGACCTGTGGCTGCGCGAGAGCGTGCACGGCGACAGGTACGTGATCTGGGGCTCCGGGCGCGATGCCCCGATCGAGGCCGAGGCGGTCGAGCGGCTGGTCAGCGCCGGCCTTGTCGCCGTCAACACCAACACCTCCGCCTCCCTGATGGGGCACATGCTCTCCCTCACCCCCGAAGGCGTAGCGGCCAACTCCGCCGCCCGCGCGGAGCGGCTTCGCCAGATCGCCGCCCTCTACCGCGGCATCACCCCCGCCTCGGCCGGCGCCGCCCAGGCCGTGCCCTCGCCAGGAGCGGCCCTGCCCTCCGTCTCCGCCCGTACCCGTTGAGCAAGGAACTCCCGGCCATGTCCGCCCAGATCACCCCCATGAGCGCCGCCGACTCGCAGCGCATCGAGACTGTCCTGCACCGGATCGCGCCGAAGTGGACCACCCACGTCGTCCACACGATCGCCAAGTACGGCCCGGAAATGCGGGTTGCCGACGTCGCCCAGCACCTCACGGCGTTGTCCCCGTCGTACGTCAGCAAGCGGCTGGCGTCGATGTCCGAGGCCGGCCTGGTGACCCGCGACGGCGCGTTCGACCGTGCGGCGCCCTACCGGCTCTCCTCCTCCGCCCGCACGCTCGGCCCGGTCTACCGCACGCTCGCCCAGTGGTCCTCCGACCACGTCGACCGCACCCCGCAGGGCCGGTACGACCGGGTCGAGGACGCCCTGCAGCGCCTGCAGCTCGCCGGCACCACCGAGACGGTCCGCCTGTTCTCGGAGCACGGGAGCATGCGCCTGCCCGACCTGGCCGAACGCCTCGGCGCCTCCGAGCAGTTCGCCGCGACCCGGCTGAACCGCATGCAGGCGGACGGCCTCGTCACCCTCACCGGCGACCGGCACGGAGCCCCGTACGTCCTCACCGACGCCGGAGCGGCCCTCGGCCCCGTCTACACCGCTCTCCAGCAGTGGGACAACCGGCACATCTCCCCCGTGGCCCCTGCGGTGCCGGCCGCCGAGCGCACCCTCACCTCCCCCGCGCAGTCCGCGCGGACCGCGGCGGCACTGCGCCGCAGCGCCGCCCCCTCCACCCTGTTCAGCCACCCTCCGATGCAGCCGCCGCGCGTCCCCGCCGCTGTCACGGCGGCCTCCCACCCCTCACGCGGCCGGTGACCTTCATGAGCGGCAAGACCAGAACGGCTTCCGCGGCCCGCCCTGCCCGCTGACGCCACGTCACCAACCGGAGAACACTGTGTCCGATGCCACCGCCCTCGACTGCGCGGACGCGATGATCGAGCAAGCCTGGGGGCGGCCGATCGCCGACCTGGAGAGGTCCACGTCCCGCTTGGCCGCCGTGGACCCGATGCTGCGCTCGGCCATGCATCACCGGGCCCACCTGGTCGTCGTGTCCAACTCCATCGCCGTGCACCAGGATCGGCTCCATGCGCTCACCCGGCCCGGCCATGTCCCCGCCTTCTACGACCTCGACCGGATCACCGCCTCGGCGAGCGCCCTGCGGACGGCCTACGCCGAGAGCAACACGGCCGTCCAGATGATCCGCCACGTGGTCGACGCCCGCGAGCACGCGCTCACGGCGGCAGGCGGCCCGGACGCCGAGCGAGTGCGGGCCGCCACCGCCCGCACCTCGCAGGCGACTCGCCCCCTCGGTCCGCCTGCCGACCAGCCCGCCCCGCCGGCCGCCGCTCCGGCCCCGCTGGTGGCGAACCGGCGGTAGCCGCCGGTCAGTCCGCGGCCCTGTCGTGGTGGGCGCCGAGGTCGGTGGCGCCCACCACGCGGGCCAGTTCCTCCAGGGTCAGCTCCACCCGCCGGCCGTCCGCCAGCCGTTCCTCGACCTCAACGGTCTGCTCGCGCCCGGTCCGGTCCGTGGCGACGGCCCACTGGCCCTCGCCGATGATCGCGACGTCGCCCATCGTCCACGCCCGACCCGCGCTGCGGATCTTGTGCTCCAGCGCCGCCATATCCCGGCCTCTGCCCGTCACCACTGCCTTCGCCCCCTCCGGCCCTGTGCGGCCCCGCACCGCAACCTCGGTTCAGCACTCCGAGGCTGCGATCCATTCCCGTCCGGTTCGACCACGGCAGACCACCGATTCCGGAAAAGGACTAGCAACTTCGGGACGCAACATGTCAAAGTACGGGTCCGCCGAAACCGCAGGCCAACGAAGGGACACCGCCGCGAACACCCACCACGTCGCCCTGCACCCGCTCATCGTCACCGCCGCCACGGAACACCGCGCCGCACACCGCGTCCTCGCCAGCCCGGCCCTGCGGGTCGCCCGCGCGGACGAGGTCCGCCCCGGCGACCTGATCGTCTCTGCCTTCGAACCCGCCGCCCCGGGGCGTCTGCGCCTCACGGACTACTTCGTCCGCGGCCCCTACCCCGCCGCCCCCGGACCGTACGACCCGGCGTGCGGGTGCGGCGTCTGCGGTCTGCCCGAGGTCGAGGGCCCGCACGGGACCGTGGTCCTCGCCCGGGGCTTCCCCTGGGAGTGCTGCGACCCGTGGCCCGCCGACGAACCCGTCCTCGTCCTTCCTCTGCACCGGACACCCAGGAGATCACCGTGCCCCAGTACCTGACCGTCACCCACCTGCTCGCCCAGCTCCAGGACGTCGACCCGAGCCTGCGGGTCCGCATCGCCGTGAACCCGGACTTCCCGTTCTCCCACCTGCTCGCCTCGAACCTCGTCGTCCACGACGGCCTCGTCTACCTGGCCGAGGACGGCCAGGAGGGCTACCTGCCCACCGCCGTCAGCGACGAACTCGCCTGGGCCTGAACCACCCGCTCGAAGGAGAGCCGAATCCCCACCACCCACCGCCCCACCCGCCCGCAACCGCTCGACCGCCTCGCGCTGCACCCCGTGCCACCGTGGGCGAGCGGAGCGCTCGTCCGCCGCGTCCCCGCCGACCCCGGCCAGCCGATCGAGGTCCTCTGGCTCCCGGACACCGCCCCCAGACCCCCCTTCGGCCGCATCCTGCTGCGGTGGGAGAAGGCCCCCGAGGCAGGCTGGGACGTCACCGCCCGCCTCGGCCTCGCCACCGCCGACGTCCACCTCGCCACCTGGCCCGCCGCCCCGGACGACTGGCCCCGCCTGGTGCGCCCCACCCTGCACGAGGTCACCGGCCTGTGCTCCGCCCTCGCCGTCGCCACCGCCGCCCTCGAACTCGCCAACCGCCTCGCCGACTCCTGAACACAAGGCCGCCCCGCGCCGACCAGCCGGGGCGGCCTCGGCGTTCACTGGCCCGACCGGCAGCACGTACGCTCATCACCGGAACACCGAGGATGAGGACACGCGCATGGCCGACGACCAGCAGCTCTGGGGCTACACCGAGGTCGCCAAACACCTGGGCATCAGCGTCGGCGCCGCCCGCAACCGCCGAAACCGCGGCACCATTCCCGCCCCCGACGACACCAGCATCCCGGACCGCCCCCGCTGGAAGCCCTCCACCTTCCAGGGCTGGAAGCCCCTCGGCCAGGGCCACCGCAGCGACCTACACGGCAAGCCGCCCGAGCCCGCCTCCGGCTGACCGACCGGCACCCGCCACCGACGAGTACGAAGTGGACTACCTGCCGATGCCCCGCCTCCTGGTCCGCCGTCTGTCGCGCTGATCGCCTGGTGCTCCACTGCTGCGATCGGCGCCGCCACCGCGATCGGCGCTGCGGTGACCGGCACGCACGCGGTGCGCACGGCATGGCTATTCGCCCTCGACGGCGGAGCGCTGGCCGCCTACCGCACCGTCCACTCCGCAATCTTGGAGACTCCATGTCCTGCACCTCTGGAAGGTACTTGAGGGGCCTCGCCGGGGCCAGCCGGCTGGCGGGTGAGATGCTGCTCTCGTGGAATCTGGGGAGTATCTCGGTCAGTCCGTCATGGAGGCCACCCTCCTGCCCTCACGTGTCGCGTACCTCATCGCCACAGGGGACACGGAAGGCTTCAGGCAAGCGGTGGCGGAAGCAAGCAGTCGTTGGGGCGGCCTGACCGAGCCCATCGTCGAGATCAGCGACACCAACGGCCCCACACCGGATCACCTGGCGGTTGTCAATGCGGCCAAGGTGGAGGCGGTGGTGAACGTCAGCGCCAGCACCAAGGCGGCCGAACGGATCGCCGACGGCCTTGGCCTGCCATGCGTTCCACTTTCGAACATCAGCCAGCACCCGGCCAGCAGCTACACCGTCGATCCAGCCGAGATCGCGCGGATCGAGGCACGGCAGGCTCCAGTGGTCGCCATGCCGGGGGCACCGCTGTGGCAAGTCACCTCGGCAGGCTGCCGACCCGCTAACGCCGTCGGCTATGCCCGCCCGGGGTACGGCGACGACGATTTCGGACGGCTCCAACTGTGGGGCGCCACATGGCTCCAGAGCACCATGGACCAGTTCGGCGAGTACCGGAGTGCGATGACCGGCTACGCACCGACCGTGGTCTGGGTGACCGGGCCCGATGATCTGACGGACTGCTTGGCATTCTGGAACACCCGCGCCCTGTGCCCGCCCGATACCCTGGTCATGCCGATGCTGCTGCTGCCCGGTGAAGACCGGGCGATCGAGAACTGGCTCAACTTCCCCGACCAGTTCGAAGGCTTCCTGTCACGCCCGGACTGCTTCACCCCCGACGTGATCCTCACCAGCCGCAACGTGCCCCTTGCGCGCCTCAACGAGATCGCCACCCTGCTACGCCTGCAGCCCAGCACCACACCCGTCGAGATCGGCGCAAAGATCCCCGCACCGCCCACCAGGACGGCCCCGTACAGCTACCGCGTCAAGGATCCCTCCGACTGGGTGAGGGCCGACCGCGACTACGGGCTCGTGACCACCTTCGACGCCCAGGTGTTCACCGGCCGGGCCATGACGCTCCGAGTGCCGGCACCCGTGCAGTTCTCCAGCGGGAGCGGCTCCGCTCTCCTGCGGTTCTGGGGGAAACCGTTGGACGGACTCCCCGCCCGCGACTGCGTCGCGCAACTGGTGGACCCGCACGCCTCCTGGCGTGGCCGAGCGATTCAACTCGCAGCCCCCGGGGTCCGCCACCAACTCGTCTTCCCCGTCACGGTGCCGACCCTCCAGCAGGCCACCGAACGGATCCTCAACGATGTCACCAAGAGCCATCAGCTGTCTCTGCCTGGCCGGCTCGGCCAAGCCCTCGCAGACCGGGCCGACATCAACGCCCTACTGGAGCCCGGCGTCTACGAAGCCGCTGTGGAGTTGACGACCCCGCGCACCAAGCAACTCACCAAGGCGCTGGAACAGCTGGAATCCGACGGCGGGTCCCCCTCCGACTTGGAGGAGCTTGCCGTCCTGTGGGGTGGCCGAGCCGAACGGCGCTTCTGGCCGCCCGACAGGCTCGGATCCGTGCGCGGCACCGACCCGGTCGCAGCCGCCGAACGGCTGTGCACCCTCGGATGGGCGGAGCGCGGGCTGAGGAACGACTGCCTCGAATGCACCATCCAGAGCTTCGTTCCGCTGAACCAGACCAGCAGTACCCCGACGTGCCCCGGCTGCGGCGCTGTCTCCAACTACTGGAGCACCGCGGCGTCGGTCGCAGTCCACTACCGGCTCAACAGTTTCACCGACAGGGCCAGCGACAACGGGGTCCTTCCACATCTACTGGTCATCGCCGCCTTGCACCGGGACCGTAAGCACTCGTACTTCCTGCCCGGCACCGATCTCGTATTCGAAGGCCAGAAGGACCCGGAGGAGGTGGACATCTTCGGGATCTGGGACGAACAGGTCCTCGCAGGCGAGGTCAAAACCTCGGCGTCGCAGTTCACGGACGCGCAACTCGAGCGCGACGTCGCCCTGAGTCGCAAGCTCGGCGCGGATGTGCACCTGCTCGCAGCAGTCGACATGGTGCCGAACGCGACCCGGGCAACAGCGGAACGGCTCTGCAAGAAGGCTGGTCTGGAGCTGCACGTCTACGACCACAGCCGGCTCCGGCCACCTCCTCCCCCTAAGTTGGCACCGGCAACTGCCACCGACGGTCTGAGGTGGGTCCACGCCGCCGCCCAAGAGCTGCGGGCCTTCATCACCACCGGCAAACCGGTAACCTCAGGCCAGGCGGCGAAGGTACTAAGGACGGCTTCGGGGGGCACCAGCCCGGTCGGTGGCCAGATCGCAGCGCTCACCGAGGCGGTCAACCACCATGGGGCCGCACTGACCCAGCCGCTCGAACACCTGCAACGCGAGGCCCAGTTGCTGCTGGACCTGCTCAACACGCAGCAGTAGAACCCGGGCAGTGCGCGGGGCCGAAGGGCTGCCCGGCCCCGCGTCGTGCGCAGGACGTTCAGGATGTTGCATCCGATGTAGTGCCACGCATTAATCCAGGTAGATGCCAGCGAAGGTGCCGTCGAAGCCAAGAGCCACCCGTGCGGCATCGGTATCGGCGTGATAGGTCCAGGTCGGGTTGGCGATCATCGCATCGAAGTCCTTGCGGGTGATCTCCGGCTCCAGCCACTCGTTCCCGCAGCGGCACCGCACCCACACGTTGCGGCGGTGGTTCAGCAGCAGCCAGTCGCGGCGTGCCCGGCACGCGGAGCAGGTCACCGGCATGCCACACAGCGCGAGTTCGGCCGGGTGCAGGAGACCGCGAACGGCCTCCGGGCCGCTGGGGGTCTGGGTCTCGTACTCCAGTTGCCGGAGCGGGTCGGGGCCGACCGGGACCGGGATGGTGATCGGGGCCGGGGCGGTGGTGGTATCGGTGGTTCTCGTCACGGGCTCTCCGTTCGTGGTGCTCGGGTACTTGCGTAACACCTGATGGGAGCAGGTGTCGAGGGGTTCCGGGAGGGCCGCCCGGCGGGCTGCCGGTTCAGCGGCATGGTGCCGGGCGGCGCGGGTCGGTCACGGGCTGGGCCGGTGCCGGCTGCGTGACGCGAGGCCGCGCTGGCTTGGTCGGGGCCTGGGTACCAGGGGCCTTGCGGATGTTGGGCTGTTCGGGGTTGGCGGGCAGGTCGGCGAGGCGGCGGATGCGCCAGACGAGGACGTCGGTGGTGTTGCGGGCGGTTTCCAGCTCCCGCCGGTCGACGGCCTTCTCCAGGAGGGCCTTGGGGTCGTGGCCGGCCTCCTCTGCTTCCGCGAGGACGGCGGCCAGGGCGTCGTGCTCGCGGGCCGGGCCCTTCGGGGTGGCCGTGTCGCCGAGGACGGCGCGGATGGTGATGTCCTGGCGGCGGCGTTCGCCGTCCGGGAGGGTGCGGCCGATTTCGCGCATGGTGCGCATGGGGGTTGCGGCGGCCTGCTGGTAGGCGGAGCGGAGGTGGTCGGCGGCCTTGCGGGAGGCGGCGGCCTGCTGGGCGTGGCCTCGGGCGGAGTGCCAGCGGGCGGCGGCCAGGGTGACGAGGACGAAGGTGGACAGGACCATGGCGGTGGCGCCGCCGTCCTCGCCCCGGCCGAGCGCGCTGCCGGCGTGGACGATTCCGCGGGCGGCCGAGCGCAGGGCGCGGAGGTCGGAGTGCTCGGCGCGAACGTGGCTGCGGGTGGCGCGTTCGAAGGCGCGGGCGGCTTCCCGGAGTTCGGCGCGGGTGGCGGCCGGGGAGGTCTGGGCGAGGGCGTCGAGGAGTTCACCGGCTCCGACGAGGTGGGCGGCGGCTTCGTCGTCGTCCTGGTCGAGGGCGGCGACGGCGCGCTCGGCGGCGTGGGCAGCGTCTCGGCGGCGGCGCGCGGGAGCGGAGCGGCCAGGGCGGGCCGGGCGGTCGTCCGGCGCGGGGGCGCCGGTGGCGGGTGCGGCGTCGAGGCGGTGACGGATCTTGAGGAGGGAGAGGTCGGGGGCGAGTTTGGACCCGGGGAACCAGATCGGCTCGCCTGCGCCGTTGCGGTCGCCGGGCAGGGCAACGTTGTAGCCGGCGAGGTCGCCGGACGGCAGGTGGCGGAGCTTCACCCGGAGGCCGGCCTCGCGCAGGCGGGTGAAGAACTCCTCCTCGCTGTCGGCTCCGGCGACGGCCTGGCGGACGGCTTCACGCAGGGTCTCGCGGGGTGTCTCGGTGCGGCCGGAGCGTTCGGCTTTGAAGCGTTCGGCGCTGGTGGGGTTCTTGGCGGCGGTGCCGTCGCCGGGGTTGAGCTGGCGCAGGCCGTACTCCTTCTCGATGAGGCGGGCTTCGGCTTGGGCCTTGCGGCGGTCGAAGGAGAGGTTGGCGAGGCGGCCGTCCTGGCGGACGAGGGTGGCGGCGATGTGGATGTGGTCGTCGGCGTGGCGGACGGCGACCCAGCGGCAGGCGGTGGTGTCGCCTTCGGGGGCGATGCCGGTGGCGTGGAGGATGCGGCGGGCGATGTTCGCCCAGTCGTTGTCGTCGAGGTGGCGGTCGCCGGGGTCGGTGCGCACCGAGCAGTGCCAGATGGTGTCGGCGGGGGCGCGGTCGCCGATGGCCTTGACGGGTTGATCGAGTTGGGCGGCGAGCTGGGCGATGGTGTGGTGGGGGTTTCGGCCGGGGTCGGGGGCGAAGCCGTTCCAGCTCGCCACGAGGTGCTGGTCGGTGTGTTCGTCGCGTCGGCCCGGTCCGCAGAGGTAGCGGATGAGGCCGTAGGTGCCGCCGGTGCCGGTGCGGATCTTGGGGATCACCGGCGGACCATCCAGGCGACCGCGTCGTCGACTGCTCCGATGGAGGCTTCGACGCGCTGCAGCAGCACGCGGAGGTCGGTGGCCGGTTGGCCGCCGGCGTTGAGGAAGTGGGCGACCTGGTTGATGTTGTTGCCGATGGCCGCGAGTTGGCGGTTGGACTCCATGAGTTCCTGGATGCCGCGGCGGTAGTCGGCGATGGCGGCGCTCGGGTCGGTGCTGGTGGCGGCGGCCAGGGTGGCAGCGGCACAGAAGCCGCCGGGGGCGAGGTCGGCGCGGTCGGCGGCCTTCCGGACGGCGGCCCACTCCGGCTCGCTGAACCGCAGGCTGACGCAGGTGCGGCGCTGGGTGGCGTGGCGGGGGCGGCGGCGTCGGGAGGCGGCGTGCTGGGGAGCGGGCGCGGTTTCTGTCCCGGTAGTCGACACCCCCGGGTCGACTCCCCGGTCGCCGGTGGGCCCCCCTGGGTCCGCCGACGACCGGGGTGCCCGTGCCCCCTCCGGGGCGCGGGCGGGGTAAGCATCGCTTACCCCACAACTTGCTCCGCCAGGGGCAGCGTTGGGGCCATTCTCCGGTGCCTGCGCGGTGCCGTCGTGGCCGGGCGCGGTCATCGGCTGGCCTCGGTGTCACGCTGGCGGAGGTCGAGGAGGAGGTCTTCGATGTAGTCGACGGCGAGGACGGGGTGGTGGAGGGTCCAGGGGCGGGAGTGCCGGCCGCGCTGGACGCTGCGGGCACTGTCCGGGCCGGTCTCGACGCGGTGGAGGTGGCCGCGCTGGGTGAGGACGGCGAGCCAGGAGTCCGCCTCGGCCCAGGTGGCGGGGGTGGTGCGCATGGTGGGTACTCCCGGATGCTGGTGGTACGGGCGGGTGACCGGCCGGGGTGAGCTGGTCGGTCACCCCGGCGTTCGGGTCGGTCAGTTTTGGTCGGCGGTGACCGGCTGACCGGGTTGCGGCCGGAGCTGGGCCATCAGTTCGGTCAGCGTGGCGCTGGACAGGGGGATCTTCTGACCTCGGATCGCTTCGGCGACCACCTTGCGGGTCAGCCTGCCGTTCTCCGGCGCGGCCTGCCGGGCGATGGCCAGCAGGTCCTCGGTGTCCAGGTCAGGACGGCGGTCACTGTCCCGGTCAGTGACCGGCGGGTCAGTGACCGGGGTCCTGACCGGCGGGTCGGTGGCCTCGGCGTGGCTGGCCGTCGCGGTGGTGACCGGCCTGTTGTCCGCCGGTCGGTCAGTGGCCTGTCGGCCGGTGACCGGGTGACCGCCCAGGTCAGAGGGCTTGGTCAGGTTGACCGCGCTGACCGGGGTCAGTACCGGCTGACCGCCGGGTGCGGTGACCGGGTGGCCGACCGGCCTCGGCGCACCGGGGTGACCTCCGCTGTCCTGACCGCCGGTCAGCGCTGCCAGCCGGTCGGTCAGACCGGCCTCGGCGTTGACCTGACCGAGGTCAGGGGTGACCTGACCTCGGTCAGCGTCGGGCCCTCGGTCACCCCGGCCATCGCGGTCGGCGGGGCTGACCGGTCCGCGGGCGATGAGGATGTAGAGGTGGACGGCGCCGGCCAGGGCGAGCGGGGCGATCGTGGAGAGCACGGCGACCACCGAGTCGCCGAGGCGCAGGCCGGTGGTGGCGTTCTGCTCGTTCATCCGCACGGCGTGCAGGGCGTTGGCCCACAGGCTCGCCCCGGTGGCCGCGCCGAAGAGCAGCCAGACGTAGGCGCGGGCCCGCAGCGGGGCATCGCGCAGCACCAGCAGCGCGCGGACCCCGTAGGAGATGAACCCGTCGATCACGAGCGGGAAGAGGTAGGTAAGGAAGCCTCGGACGTGGATGGCGACAGCCATCTGCTGGAGAGCGTCGTACGAGAGCGCGCACCCGGCGGTGCCGAGGGCGATGACGACGGCCCGGTCCCAGCCGGTGACGGGCGCGGTGTTCGGGGTGGTCGCGGTGGTGGTGCTCATGCGGCCGTCCCGAAGTCGTCGCGGTGCAGTTCCTCGGCGCTGGTGGTGTCGTGGTCGGCCGAGCCGGCGCGGGTGGCCTGCCCGGCGATCTGGCGGTGGCGGATCACGCGGCGGGTTTCGCGGTAGAGCTTGAGGGCGTGCTCCGGGCTGATCTTGAGGAGCCAGGCGAGGCGCTCGACCGGCACGTCCTGGCGGTATCCGGCGAGGACGACGGCGCGGCGCTCGGCGCGGGTGATGTGGATGTCGCGCCCTGCCAGCACGGCCTTGACCCGGCTGTAGTCGAGGCGTTCGTTGAGCCTGGTGTGCAGAGGTTCGCGCTCCTCCTCGGTGAGGCCGCCCCGGACGCCGTGGGTGTCGCCCGTCTCCAGCGCGGCGTCCAGGCAGGCGCGGGCGACCGGGCACTGGGCGCACAGCGCCTTGGCGGTGGTGATCGCGGCCGAGTCCTCCGGACCGGGGAAGAACACCTCGGGGTCGACGGGGTTGTACTCGGTCGGGGTGCAGACGGCCTGGTCCTGCCAGGTCTGGTCGCCGAGCGCGCGGTGGCGGACAGGACGGGTCGTGGTGGTCATGCGGGGTCGCTCCGATCGCTCTCCGCGCGCGAGGTCGGCGTCGGCGGAGAGGGCGCTGGGTCGGTGAAGGGTGGGCGGCTCGCCGTGGGGCGGCCGGGCGCGGCGGCGGCTCAGGCGGCGCGCTGGAGGCGTCTGCGGTCGACCGGCTCGAAGCTGACCCGAGTGGTCATCTGGGCGAGCCGGGAGGTGACGCGGTCACCGAGGCAGGTGCGGAGGTCCTTGATCGGCAGGTTGCTGGTGATCAAGGTCGGGAGTATGTGGTTGTAGCGGCGGTTGATCAGCCGGTAGGTCTGCTCTTCGACGAACTCGCTCGACTTGGCGGCGCCGAGGTCGTCGAGGATCAGCAGCGGCACCCGGCTGTAGGCGGCGAGGACCTGCTCGGCGTCGGTGTCCGAGCCGGGGCGGAGTTCGGCGTAGAGGTCCGCGGCGGTGGTGGCTCGCCAGCGCACACCGATGCCGGCCTCGACCAGGCAGCGGACGGCGCCGTACGCCTCGTGGGTCTTCCCGGCGCCGACGACCCCGGCCATCAGCAGGCTGGGGCCGGTGGCGACCTGGCGTCGGGCGCCCCGGCTCGGAGCGGTGGCCTCGGCGGTGACCTGCCGCACCCAAGCCAGGACCTGCGGGTTCGTGGCGACCGCTTCGCGGTAGCGCGGCGGCAGCCCGGCGGACAGGGCCTCCTCCGCCGAGTACGGCTCCGGCTCGTCCGGGAGGGCGTCAACCGTGTCCTGCTCGATGCCCCGGGACGCGAGGATGCGGGCCATCCGGTCGAGCACCGAGGGCGCGTCGGCGAGGGTCTGGGGGTCGCGGCGGGTGCGCATCACAGCTCCTCGGCGTAGGCGGCGACGGCGTCGACCGGATTGGTCCACGCCTGGTGAGCGGGCACGTTAGGCCGGAATCCCGGCCGCGCCAAACCGGCGCTTCGTGCGTTCATGGCGTCGTTGACCAGGCTCGGCAGCCGGGAGGGGTGGCCCTGGATCTCGGCGAAGCGCCGCAGTCCGGCGCGGACGTGCTCGGCGGCGATGCCCTCGTCCAAGAGCTTCTTGACGACCTTGCCGAGGTGGCCGAGCACGTCGCCCGGCGGACGCTTGGCGCAGGTGGCGACGTACTCGCCGATCAGCTGGCCGGCCGAGACGGTGTCCGCGTCGGGCGTCTCGCGCCCCGTAGGGAAAGAAGATCCAGGATCCAAGATCCTAGATCCAGGCGTCGAGGACTCCGGGAGGGTTCGCTGAACCTTCGGGGAGGCTTCGCCGAATGCCGTCTGACCTGCGGTTTTCCTGGGGTCCGGAATCAGCTTGCGCTCGGCGTCGACCACCGGGGCGGCCGCTTCCGCGGTACCCGGAACCGTCTGCGCGGCGGGTGCCGGGAAGGGTTCGTGCGGCTGCTGGAGGGCTGCCGGAGTGTTCGCCGAGGTTTCGCCGAACCCTCGGGGAGCGCTCGCGGCGTCGTCGAGTCGGGACCCCGGGGTGGCGGCGAGGGCGGCCTGCTGGATGCAGGGGCCCTTGCAGACGCCGCACCGCTCCGGCTCGCAGTGCGGGCAGGCGGGAAGGCGGCTGAGTGACGGCTTGTCGATCTTCTGGTGCTTGCGCCACGTCGGGTAGTGGAAGTACCGGCGGCCGTCGCAGCCGGTGTAGCGGCAGATCGCGCCCACTGCGGCGAGTTGCCGGAGGTGGTCCTCGACCACCGTGCGGTTGATCTCGTCGCGCATCGGCCAGATGAGGCCGTAGACGACCGCCGCGTTGTCGCGGTGCCGACCGTTGTCGTCGGAGTGGTTGGTCATGCCGATGAAGGTGAGCATCGCCGGTATGGACACCTCGGCGAGCGTTTCGGAGACCCAGGTCTCCGGCTTGACGGGTCGGATGCGCGCCATGTCAGCGGCCCCGGCCCGAAGTGACGGCGAGCTGCCCGGTGGCAAGGTCGAGGCTGTGCGGGCGCGTCCAGTCCACCTCCGGCCAGGACCGCAGCACCCAGCGGGCGGCGACCTTGGTGGTGTTGCCGCTCAGCATGAGCTGCTCGCCGCGCCCGTCGACCGCCACGGTGTAGGGGTGGGGCCACTGGCGGCTGGGGTGGGCGAGGCTGACGCGGACGGCGACCGCACCGGGGATCATGTCCGCGAGCTTGGCCCCGAGCCGCTGCTGGCTCGGGCTGGGCTCCACGTACTGGGTTCCCCTGGGCAGGGCAGGCATGCGATACTCCGTGTTTCGTAGGAAACGCGCGCGGCGGCCTCTCGTGCAAAGAAGTCCCGCCGCTCGCGCGGTAGTGAATCAGCGACCTTCGGGGCGCTGGCCCGGCGTCCAGGAGTTGGTAGCTCCAGGGCGCCGGCTCTCTTTTCCGGACGTGTCCTACTGCATCGACTCCCCCTCTCTGCCCACCTGTCGCCTCCGCGGCGGGGTGAGAACCTTAGGGCCTTCGGCGCCACACATCCAGTCTTTAACTCCCCATGGGGGAAGACTCGTGCGTGCACCGCCCCGCGCCCCTCGCCGCGCCGGGAGCGCCAGACCCTCGGGTCAAGCTTCAGGATCTCGGCTCGTCCAGGTGCCGACCGCTGGCGCCTGCGGCAACCCCGAACGGAGGACTGGAGCGAGAATTCCAGGCCACCCCCGACATCAAAGAGACCTTATGATCGCCAACTGATTCCGGTCAATAATTTCAAGCCATCTACGCGAGTAGCAGTCCCCATTTCCCGCCTGGCGGGAAATGATCTTGATCGGCGAACGCGAGATGCCCCATTGACCACAATGACCCAGCCGCTCTGACGCCTCCGGACTTTATCAACGAATACCCGCATCCCCTCCGACAGCTCAC
The DNA here is from genome assembly GCF_044763205.1 of Kitasatospora sp. NPDC096204. Classification (NCBI taxonomy): domain Bacteria; kingdom Bacillati; phylum Actinomycetota; class Actinomycetes; order Kitasatosporales; family Streptomycetaceae; genus Kitasatospora; species Kitasatospora sp. NPDC096204. The sequence goes on along the minus strand of NZ_JBIWFT010000006.1, from coordinate 21,447 downwards.
GCACCCCAGAAAAGGAATTTGGCGGCCGACAGTTTCTCCTGCCTGCCGCTAATTCAGGCGTTGTAAAAACGCGGCGCCCGCGCTATGCGGTCATTTGCCCACCAGCAATCAGGCTCATGGCGCGCGCTGCATCGCATGTTCGCTGGATTACTCCTCGCAGGTCGCCCGGCACCTCCTTCACCGGCATCGCCAGGGCGAGCGATCCCATCACCGTCGACCCCCACAAGACGGGCGCCGCGATGCCGTCCCATCCGAGCAGGGCTTCCTGGCGGCCGATGGCGTAGCCGCGTCGGCGGATGTCGGCGAGGGAGGCGAGCAGGGCGGCCTTCTCGCGGATCGCGCCTGGGGCCGGGGACTGCGGCAGCCCTTCGGCGAGCACGGCTTCCTGCATGTGGGGCGGCAGGTGGGCCAGGATGACGCGCCCGGATGCGCCGATGCGCAGTGAGCGCGGGATGGAGCCGAGCTGGCAGGCCAGGGCCTTGAGGGTCTCGGGGTCGCGGTCGCCGAGCGTGTAGTCAGTGCACAGGCGGCGAAGGCCGCCGAAGCCGGTGACCGTGAACAGCAGGGCGACGCCGCCGGTGTTTCGCTGGAGGTCATCGAGCATCTGTTGGACATCGGCTGCCGCGGGGGCGGAGGTCATGGCCTGCAATGCCATCTCGATCATGGCGGGGCCCGGCCGGTAGCGTCCTCGGCTGACCTGGTCGACCGTACGAGTCTCCACGCCGGCCTGCAGGATGCGGTGGACCGTGGAGTCGGGGATGCCGGTGGACCTGGTGAGGTCGAGCACGCCCTGGACGCCGCTACCCTGGGTCACCGCCCGCAGGACGGTGAGGACACGGGCGTGGGTGCTGGCTGCCGGGGCTGCTGGCCGGCAGGACGTCGAGGGCGCTGGTATTGCAGGAGAAGACAAGGGAGTCTCGCAGGTGTGCGGTGCCGGGACCCGCCAACCGAGTCCGATCTTCGGTCGGCGTGGACAGGTGGGGCTGATGGCCTCACCTGGGCCGCGGGTCCCATGGCGAGTCCAGTACAAGGTGGTCGCAGCTGGAGCCGTGGGCGCGCCGGGCGTGCGAGCAGTGGGGTGGTGCACCGGGCCTGGGCGTCCCCTCGTACGCCCAGGCCGGCGAGCGGATCAGTGCCCCATGCCGGCGCCGCCGTCCACGGGGATGATCGCCCCGGTCAGATAGGCGGCGGAGTCGCTGGCCAGAAAGGACACCGCGGCGGCGATCTCCTCCGGCTGGGCCATGCGGCCGAGCGGCACCCGCTGGAGCAGGGCCTCGCGCTGGGCCTCGGAGAGGGCGGCGGTCATGTCCGTTTCGGTCAGGCCGGGCGCGACGACGTTGCTGGTGATGCCGCGCGGGCCGAGTTCGCGGGCCAGGGAACGGGCGAAGCCCACAAGGCCGGCCTTGGAGGCGGCATAGTTGGCCTGTCCGCTCTCGCCGGTCATGGCGACGGCGGAGGAGATGAAGATCAGCCGGCCGCGCTTCGCGCGCAGCATTCCCCGGGCGGCGCGCTTGGCGGCCCGATAGGCGCCGACCAGGTTGGCCTGGAGGGTGGCGTCGAAGTCGTCCTCGGACATGCGCAGCAGCAGCGTGTCCCGGGTGATGCCGGCGTTGACGACGAGGATCTCGACCGGCCCCTGGGCGGCCTCGACTGCGGTGAACGCGGCGTCGACGGACTCGGCGGACGTCACGTCGCACTCGACGCCGAGGAGCCCCTCGGGGGCCAGCCCACTACGGGAGGCGACCGCCACGGTGGCGCCGTCTGCGGCAAGCCTCTGCGCCACTGCGAGGCCGATACCTCGACTACCTCCGACAACCAGGGCCGAGCGGGACATGGGAACTCTCCTTCGTAGTGCGGGTCACCGAGCGGTCCGTCCGCAGCCCGGCGGCCCTCACGATGCCAGCCCTCGGCTGGAACTCTCACTTCCAGAAGTGCCAGTTCCGGAAGTGAGAGTTCGCGAACTCGGAGTTCCAGACTACGCGCGTAGATCACCCAGCGTAATTTAACGGATATTTTCCGCAACATCCCCTAATTTCGCCACTCGGGAGACGACCCGCGGCTATTGACGACTCGTCATTCATCCATCCCAAACGCATGGTCAAATGATGATTCATCACTCCAGGACGGGGGCCTGTTGAAAATCAAACAACAATGCCAAGATTTGAGCTGATGTGGCTTTCCCCACACTCCTGTTGGCGCCGACCCGCCTGTCGGCGATGCCTAGAATCAGTTGCCATGAGCACCGACTTCGAGCGCCTTGCGGCTCGCGATCAGACGCTCGCCAGCATGGTCCAGTGCTGGCGTCAGCGGACGGATCCCAACTCCATCCCCGGCCTGGTCACAAGCCCTACCCGCCGCACGCGGGAACTCTCCAAAACGGAGGTCGCCCGGCTGGCTGGAATCAGCGTCAAGTGGTACTCGAAGCTGGAAGCCGGAGAATCCGCCCAATTCTCCGATGCAATTCTCGAACGCCTGGCATTCACGTTCCGGCTCAATGACGCGGAACGCCTCGCGCTGTACCACCACGCCACCGGGCGCGCCCCTGCCCCACGAGACACGGAGCCCGACGCCATGGCGGCCATGGATGCAGACATGCAGCGCCTTCTCGACAAGATGCTCCCCCACCCCGCGTACATATCGGACGTCGCCTGGAACGTCGTGGCGCACAACAATCCGTCTCGCGAGATGTACCCCTGGGTCTACGAGCGCAACATCATGCGGTGGGCGTTCCTCTACCCCGGAGCCCGCGAGCAGCTGGTCAACTGGAAGGAGAGCTGGGCCGTCCCCTTCTTGGCCCAGATCCGAACCGCCGCCGCCCAGTACCCCGACAACGAGCAGTTGAAGAAGCTGGTCGCGGATATCCTGAAGGGCTGCCCCGAGGCCCAGGAACTGTGGGACCGGCACGACTTCTACGAGCACCCTGACGGCGACATCAGGCACATGCGAATCCCGCACGGCGGCGCCGGTGAGGTCCCCGTCCGCATCATGGCCCTGGCCCCGCTGCGGAACAGGCAGCTGCGGTTCATCGTCGCCTTCCACGGCGTCTGACCGCAGCCCCGTGGGGTGCCGCTCCGAGGCAGTGGCACGTCACGCGACGCCGGCTTCCGCGGACGGCTCGGGGGCACCGAGGTCCACCATCAACTCGGCGGTGACGACCTGCACCACGTGGTTCCGGGCGTAGCCTGCGACGGCGAGGGACAGTTTCGGCTCCGCGCGGCCGGCGTGGCGGACGGTGGCCGCGAAGTGGTGCACGAGGCCGGGGGTGGTACGCCCCCTGCCTTGGAGGAGCCGCAGGTCGTCCGGCCCGTACTCGTCCAGCAGGCGGGCCGCCTCGACCGGACCGGGCTTCTCGACCAGGCCGACCATGGTCCGCACCGGCCCGGCACCGGTGCACACGACGACGCCGTGCCGAGCGGCCTCCGTCGCGTCGAACGGTGCCGTGAGCACGGCCGGATGCGCGGGGTCCGTCCGGTCCAGCAGGGTGGCGAGCGCGGAGTGGGTGAGGTCGACGTTGTCGGCGAAGGCGAACGCCAGGTTGCCGGTGCGCAGGTGGACGGACCCGTTGAGTACGGACGTGAGGTCGGCGTATCGTCCCCGCTGCGCCACGAAGTCGACGTCCAGTCCGGCGGCCGGCGGAGGCCCGACCGGTCGCGTTCCGGCCGCCTCCTGGTAGCGCCGGTGGGCGTCGGGCGACAGTACGTGGCAGGGCCAGGCGTAGAAGCCCGCGTAGTACGGGTGGTGCACGACGACCGCACGCTCGGCACCGCCGGCCACCGCCTCTTCGAGCACGTGGAGCAGGCCGGGCTGTCCCCCGACCGGGCGAAACTCCTTGGGCAGCATCCGTGACCAGCCGGCCACGCGGGTGCCCAGCCCACCGGCGGCGATGACCACGGGGATGGGGTGATTCTTCAACGGACCGTTCTCCTAGCGGTGTTGGGACGCGGTACGGTGCGCGGATGCATACACGTGTGACGGGCATCGCGGTGCGGGACGGCCAGATGCTGCTGCTGAACCAGGACACCGAGGGGCCACGGACGTGGTCCCTGCCCGGCGGGAAGGCCGAGGACGGCGAGACGCTGACCCAGGCCCTGCGACGGGAGATGCGCGAGGAGACCGGACTCGACGTCGAGGTCGGTCGCCTGTTGTACGTCTGCGATGTCACCGCGGCCGGCGTCGTGCACATCTCGTTCGAGGTCGAGGTGACCGGCGGCCGGATCGGCGACGTCGCGGCCGGTGCCGACACCCGGCCGATCCGGGGTGTGGAGTGGGTGAAGGTCGACGACCTCCCCGGTCACGGCTTCTCCGAGCGGTTCGTGGAACTGGCCAGGGCAGGCTGGCCAGGTGCCGGCTCCTACATGGGGCCGAAGTCGAACATCGGGCTATGACCTCGTGCCGGCAGGCCGGGTGAGCACGTCCACCAGGAGGCGGTCCAGCTCACCCGGTGTCCGGTCCGGCTCGTCGAGTCCACCGATCCAGCCGACGATCCGCTGCGCGATTTCCCACGCACCGAGGGCGTCGGCGGCGCAGGCATCGGGGCCGCGCACCAGACGCACCCCGACGCCGCGCGAGGACCCGAGCAGGAAGCGCGACCGGTGTTCCTCGACCGTCCCGCTGTCGCCCGGGGTGTTCCAGGCGGAACCGAACAGGTACCGGCGGAGCGGAGCTTCGTCACCGGTGTCCGGTCCGTCGGCGCACCAGATCTGGACGTTTCCCGTCAGGTGGTGGATCTGCCCGGCGCCCTTGCCGGGCTCGACCACTGAAGTGGTGTCTCCGAACGCGTAGCCGGTGTTGTGCCCGGGACCCGTCATGGCGACCGCGGCGAGGGCCTCCTCACGGGTGGGCAGTCGCGCACCGTGCCAGGCCGCGAGTGCGGCGGCGCCCAGCCAGGTGACCCAGTAGGCGGGGTGGCGCTCGAACCCGGGGCTGGGCCTCCACCTTCGACCCTGGTCCACGTGAAGGCGGCCGCCACGCTCGTGTGGCATCGGGTTGATCAGCAGGTGCGTGCCGTGCCGCGTGTTCTCCAGGCCGGCCTCCAGCAGAGCGTTCAGCAGATCGGCCATCTCCAGGTTCGAGATCAGCAGATTGCGCCACATCACCTGACTCAGCCCGCTGCGGCGGTAGCCCACGCTCAGTGGCCGGGGATCCGCCTGCGCCGGCACCGCCGCACGCCGCCGAGTGCGCTCGCGGGGCTCACGCAGTTCGTACTCGTCGTCCCCGGCCAGCCAGTGGCTCGCGGTCTTCACGGTCGCCGCGTCCACGATCGCGGTGGCACGGGCCAGAGTGGTAGCGACGTGATGGCGGACCAACGCGGCATTGCTCGCCGGAAGTTCGGCGACCAGCTCGCTCTTCGGCCGACTGGTGTCGAAGTCCCCGCCGCCGCCCGGGATCAGCGCACCGGCGGGCACGGTCAGGGGGACGCCCAGAAATCCGGCGAGCCCTGATCGGACTTCCGCAGGCGCGGTGACGTGCCGTTCGTACGGCAGGTGAGCCAGAGGACGTCCGCATCCGGCGAGGTCCGCTCGCAGTGCCTCGGCGAGCAGCAGGGCGTTGACGGCGATCATCCGGGCGAGCGCCACCGGCGGCTGCGGATCGTCCAGGGGCAGCAGCGGCGACCAGTCCCGCCATCGCGGCGTCCTGGCGGTGCGAGCCAGTCCGAGGTAGCGCTCCGCGTAGGCCCAGCGCTGCCACAGGCCACCACGCTCGAACGAGGACGCGATGCCGAGCGGTGCACGGGTGAGGACCAGGACCGGGGAGTCCGGCAGCAGGCCGGTGACCGACCTGTTCGCGAAGAACAGGTTGGTCTCCTTGACCGCGTGCCGCTTCGACCCGTGGAGGTCGTGGAGTGCGCAGGCCAGGTGGTGCCGGTTGAGGGCGGTCAGCTCGGACTCCGGCCGCGGGTTCAGGGCCGACAGCGGGTGCGCCGCTCCGAGTTGCTGCCGGAAGGGCTCGTTGTGCTGCTGCATCGAGGCTCGAAGCTGGTCGCTGACCCAGTTGGAGCCCACACGTTCGAAGGCGCCGAGGATCAGCAGCGGCGCGCGGCCCGTACGGCCGGCAGCCTTCACGATCTGCTCCATCACCATCTCCTCCGCCACGCCGCCCCCGCAGGACGAATCCGTCCGCGTCTCCTGGTCCACACTTCTCCCCTTCCGATTGGGTAACTCGGCGTCGCCGCAGCGGCCATGGCCTGCACCTGCCCCCGCAAAAACAAAACTTCGGTGCGCCCCACCGGGACGAACGCGGCGGGACACACAAAGGCTGAGAGCGGGTCGTTCCACCGGCTGGCCGCTCTGAAATGCGGAGAAGGTGAAACCCCCTGATGCAGACCTCGGCAAGACGTCACGAGGCCGCAGGGCGCAAGCGCATGAAAGGTGGCAATCCGCATCTGAACCAGTGCGGTGCGTCACCACCATCAGGTTCCCGCCTTCCCCTCGCGCCGTCAAGCACGTGACTGGCAAAATGCCAATTCTCTTGCCACACATGTGCCGTGCACACGCAGCCGCTAAGCTGACGAATCGACAGGGCCACTTGGATCACGGCTTCATGGAGGGATCGATGGCTCCAGCCGTCCCACAGCAACCCCTCGCTGCACGCAGCAAGTTCGGTGCCGACCTGCGGCGCCGACGCGAAGCCGCCGGCTGGACGGCCGAAGAGGTCGGCAGTCGGATCGGGTGCAGCACCTCCAAGATCACGCGGGTCGAGACCGGCAAGCGCAGCGCCACCCCAGCCGACTTCGAGGCCCTCATGGACCTTTTCGATGTCTCCGAGCCGGACCGGGACCACCTGGAGGCGCTCTTCCGCCGAGGGCGGACGCGCACGGCCATGTGGTGGGACGCCTACGCGGACGTCCTCAGCAGCAGGTACACGGAGTTCATCTCCTACGAGCACGAGGCCGCATCCGCGGCCGAGTACCAGATCGCGTACATACCTGCCCTGCTACAGACCGAGGCCTACGCCCGGGCCGTCACCGAGGTCGGCTTCGCGGCGCTCGGCCCGGACCAGGTCGACAGCCTGGTCGAGGTCAAGAACATGAGGCAACGTCGCCTGCGCGACGAAGTCCCCCTTCGCCTGACGGCTGTCATCACCCAGGCGGCCTTGGAGTTCGAAGTGGGAGGGCCGGCGGTCCAGGCGGCGCAACTCCGTCATCTCCAGGACGTCTGCCGCCTGGAGACCGTGGACCTTCGAGTTGTCCCGTTCGACCGAGGAGCCGAAGGCGCGTTGACCGGCGCCTTCACGCTGTTTCAGGGCAACGGCCAGGATGCTCCGGACACCGCCTTCGCCGAGGCCGTCACGGGGACGATCGTGGTCGACGACGCGCTTGGACTTCGGCGCCTTGCCCGTCTCCACTCCTACCTCCTGCGTGCTGCCCTCGGCCCTCAGGAGTCGCTGGCGCTCATCGAACAGACCGAGAGAAGACTGACCGCATCATGATCGAAACGAACCGCCTCTACGCCGTCCCGCTCGACGACGTGCGGTGGCACAAGAGCAGTTACACCGCGAACAACGGCAACTGCGTCGAGATCGCGGCCGTGCCGGGGTTTCCGGCCATCGCCATCCGTGACTCGAAGAACCCGGAGATCCCGGCGCTCCGATCCGATGCCGATCAGGTGCGCTCGTTCGTCCACGCCCTCGCGGCCGGCACCCTGGAAGAAGCGTGACGACGTACGCGCCGGTCGCCAAGGCAGACCTCTACACGCTCGACCTCCGCGCGGCCCGGTGGATGGCGGCCCCGGGCAGCGATCCCGCGGACCGCCTGGAGGTCGCGTACCTTCCGGGCGGCGCCACCGCGCTTCGGCACTCGGCCACGGGGAAGGTGCTCTTCTTCACCTCGGCGGAGTGGATCGCCTTCGTTCGAGGATGCCAGGACGGCGAGTTCGAGCCGGACCTCGACAAAGCCGAGCACCAAGCTGTCCGTCGTTGACGAAGGCGCCGGATCCATTGCGGCAGACGTATGGAACCGCTGGTTCCCAGTCCAGGTAAGAGATCTTCCCCGGGATGGGGACAACGCGGTTGTCCCCATCCCGGGTCGAGGGGGCTGATATGGCGGCACGACCCAGCACGCTGCACCCGGAGCGTTCGCCCGAGGAGTGGCTGGGCAACGAGATCCGGCAGTGGCGCACGCTGAGGGGCCTCGGGCAGGACGAACTCGGCGAACGGGCACACCTCAGCGGCGATCTGATCGGCAAGATGGAACGCGGTGAACGCAGGTGCCTGCGGCATCACACCGAGGCACTCGACATCGCTCTGGACACTGGCGGAGCGCTCACCCGCAGCCTCGTGCTGGTGTCCATGCGGATGGACGCCCGTGGCGGGAACGACCCTGCCGTCACCACTCCGCAGGCCCCGTCAGCCATGCCTTCGAACGTCTCCGTCCCCCTCATCGCCCCAACGCCCATCGGCCCGGAATCAGGGGCGACGGTGCGCCCGGGGGACGTGGCCCACGTACGATCCGCAGCCGCGGTCCTGCGTAGCTGGGACAACCTGCACGGCGGAGGCGGACTCGTGCGGGAGACGGCCGTCGCGCAACTCCGGTGGGCCGAGGCTCTCACCTCTGCCCCGTGCAACAGCGCCTTGCGCTCGGAGTTGCTGACCGCGGCGAGCCGTCTGGCCTCTGCCGCCGGTGCCGTTCTGCTCGACTCGGGTGAGTTCGCCGAGGCCGGCCGGCGACTTCGGTGGGCGACCGACCTCGCGGAGGAGGCGGGCGACTGGTCCGCACGTGCGGTCTCGTACAACCTGCGCTCCCGGCTCGCCACTTGGTGCGAACACTACGACGACGGCGTCACCCTCGCCGAGTTGGGCCTCGTTCGCTCCGACCGGCTCTCGGCGGCCGAGCGCGCCATGCTGCACAACGCCGCGGCGCGAGGGCACGCCAGGTTGGGCAACCACCAGGCGGCTCTCACAGCCATCGGACGGTCCGACGAAGCGTACGCCCAGGTCCGGACCGCCGATGAGTCACGCTGGATGACCTACTACGACGACGCCCAGCACCACGGCGACACCGGCCATGCGGTCTACGACCTCGCACTCGCGGGGCACGCGGTCGACAATGCGCTCGACCGGCTCAGGACCGCCGTCGACGGGCACTCCCAACCGTTCGCCCGGTCCAGGACGTTCAGCCGCACCAAGCTCGCAGGCCTGCTGCTGATCATGGGGTACCCCGACGCCGCGCTCCCGGAGGCCGAGCGGGCGGTGGCCGAGGTCGCCCAGCTCCGTTCGCACCGCGCCGCGCGGGACCTCCAGGATCTGGCGAAGCTCGCGCTTCGGTACGAACAGCACACCAGGCTCCAGAGCTTGCGCCGCCAGATCGCCGCTACGGTAGGTGAGTGACCACTGCGAGCGACTCCCACGCCGTCCTGCTCAGTGCGTGTGCCGACGCCGGCTTGTCCGCCGACGGCGCCGAGCTGATCAGACTGGGTGAGAACGCGCTGTGGCGTCTGCCTGACGGTGTGGTGGCCCGCGTCGCCCGGACCGGCCAGCGGCCCGCGGCGGTGCAGGAGATCGCGATAGCCCGGTGGCTCCACGAGTGCGGCCTTCCGGTCGTCCGTCCGCTGGAAGCGCTCTCCGCCCCCGTCCTCGTCGGCGACCGGCCCGTCACCTTCTGGCACGAGCTGCCACCCCACCGCCCGGGCACCGGCGCCGACATGGCGCCCCTACTCCGCAGGCTGCACGAGCTCCCGGTGCCCGAGCACATCGATCTCGGCCGCCTCGATCCACTCGTCCGGCTCGCCGAACGGATCGACGAAGCAGTCACCCTCGACGAGCACCAACGACGCTGGCTGCGGGCGTACCTCACCGACCTGCAGGCCGCGTGGGCCGAGCTGCCCGCGGGACGGCCGCTCTGTGTGGTCCACGGGGACGCCTGGGGCGGCAACACCGCGGTCACCCCGACCACCACCTACCTGCTCGACTTCGAGCGCTCCTCCCTAGGCCGGCGCGAGTACGACCTCGCGACGATGGCGGCCGGCTTCACGAGCTTCGGCAGCGTGACGGCGAAGCAGTACGAGGCGATCTGTACCGCCTACGGCGACGATGTCACGGAGTGGCCGAGCTATCCGGTCCTGCGCAACATCCGCGAGCTGCGCGTCACCTGCTTCGCTCTCCAGCTCGCCGCTGCCGACCCCGCACGGCATCGCGACCAGGCCCACTACCGCCTCGCCTGTATCCAAGGCCGGGAGGGCGCACGGCCATGGGGCTGGACCGTTCTGTAGAGAGACTCCGGCCTGTGAAAAAGACTCCGGCTCCCACGGCATGACCTGATAGCCTGTCCGGCTGCCCTGGCGGCGGCTCACTCACCGGGCGGAGGCTGTCCCCTTGATGGAACCTACGAACCAGATCACGTTCAACACCCCATTGATTCCACCTCGCGGCTGGAACGCTCCCGGAGAAGCGGTAACCCTGTACGAGGGCACGCTCACCGGGTTCCGGCAAGGGGCACGGCAAGGGAAGATCGAACTCACCTTCGGAGCCAAGCCGAGTCTGGAGTGGTCGGTAGAGCCGCACCCGGACGACTTCTGGGAACTGGGGAATGACGGCGCCGTCATAACGACGGTCGACCGGACACCCCCCATGGAGTTCACAGCCAACACCCGGCGTAACAATGCTGGATGGATCAACGGCACCAATAACGGAGATCAGAAAACGCCCCTCCAAAGACTGGTGACCCAGTGGTTGAACCTCCCCCTGTCCGCCGGTAATGCAATCTTGGGAGAGAAGACGGCCAACGGAGTTCACCGTCGACGGGGGCGGTGGTCCATTGAGGTCGACGGATGGACAGTGACCATCGACCAGCGCCCGGACCTCTCAGCCGTTCTCAGAACGGCCACCGAACAGATCTCGTCCGTCCTGACCCATGTCATGGAACTCAAGCGCACAGGCGGCGAAGATTTTTCAGTGGCTGAGGGGCGAGAACTCTTGGAATGCCTCCGGGTCAGCTTTTCCTTCGGCTTCGGCCGCAAGGTGGTGCCTGTGCTTCCCACGGGGTACGACCCCAACGGGGAAGTCGTCTGGGAGCAATGGTTCTCACCCCTCGTCGACCGGGCGCAGACAATCGGGTCGGGATGGCTCTACGACGGCAGCTCCGATGACTGCGCCGAGCTCATCTCGTGCGCGGTGCGCGCCTTCGCCGACACCTCACGCAGGGGAACGACCCGTTTCCAAATGCTGATGGCAACCGAGGCCGTCGCAACCGGCTTTGTCGAACAGCGAATCCTCACCGCCGCACCAGCGCTGGAGAGCCTTGCATGGACGACGCTAGTGCTGGGCAACCTAATGCCGCGCGGTGACTTCAAGAAATGTGCTGCTGAGGACAAGCTGCGCTATCTGCTGAAGTCCGCCGGCGTACCAACTTCAGTTGACGCAACCGAACTCCCCGTGCTGGCCAAGTACGCTGCAGACCATCGGATCGATGGCCCCACGGCAGTCACACGGATCCGAAACCGCCTCGTTCACCCCGAAATACTCGCAGATGACCTCTATGCACGCGACGGTCTCTCGGTTGATGTCTGGAGACTCTCACTACACTACGTGACCCTGGCAGTGCTCCACTCCATCGGTTACCAGGGCTCGTACCAGATGCAGCTGAAACTCGGCGGGTGGGCCGGAGAAACGCGCCCCGTACCGTGGACCGACCCGACGACCGCCCCTACCGGTCCGGTCCCTCTGCCACCTGTGAGACGAGCGGTGCGCGGACGCAGCAGCTCACGTTGAACTATCCGGCCTCCAGCTACCGCAGCTGCACGACGCTGACGAAGCACTCGGTGTTGCAACGCAGCCGAGTGCCGACCTGGACGGTGATCTCGGGGCGCCCCAGCCCGACAGTGACGTGCTCAGGCCGGACATGAGCGGCTCAGTGACGTAAACATCCAGCGGCTCGGGCAGCACAGGCTCCGCCAACACGACGGTCGCCCCGTCGATGGAGACAAGCTGGTTGTCCCCATCCACCCCCTCCCCCTCGCACCATCCCCTTGGCCACTCTGAACGTGTGGGAGACGCCACCTCGGCGATCCCATCGGGTCCCAGCCGATCTTCGCGCTTCGACCCCACCCCCCACATTCGCTCTGGCCAAGGAGGCTCACGTGTTGCGCCATCCGCAGTTCCTGAAGGACTTGGTCACCGGCACCGCCGGCACCATCGCCGCCATCCACGTCAGCCCCGAGGGGCTGCTTCTCGGCAGTTCACCCGGGGTCGACGAAGACGAAGCCGACCACTGGGCTGCCGTCATGGCGGCGCTTCACGCCGTGAGCAACCGCAGCGCCGAGATCATCTGCCGTCGCACCGCCGAGACCGGCCCCTGGGGTCACAGCGTGATCGAGGACCGGTCCGGCTGCACGCTGATTCTCGTCGGCGCCAACGACGGCTCGATGCTCGCCGTGGTGTGCGGGAAGAACGCCCAGCTGGGCGACGCCGCTGCCCGCCTCGTCGAACTGGCGGACAGCACCGTCGCCGTGGGGGCTGCAGCGTGAACCCGATCTCCGTCAAGAGCCTCGCCCGCCCCCGGCGCCCGTTGCCACTGCCCGATGTCCTCGGCACCGTACACATCCCCGACCCGCTCAGCCCCGGCATGGCCGGACTCGCCTGCTACCTCGCCCGGCGCCACGCCCGGGTCACGGTCTCCCCCGTGCAGGCCTACCTTCGTCCCGAGCTGGTCGAGCAGCTTGTGCGCGACGGGACCGTTCTCCGCACGACCGCCCCCGGTACGGCCTCGCTGATCTGGGGCGGCGACAACACCGTGACCCACGACATCACCAGCCACATCGCCGGCCACGGTCTGCCCATGATGGGCTACGCACGGGCCGTCGAGCTGCTGGCGGGTACGGCACCGATCTCGATCGCCGTCGCCGGTAGCCACTCGACCACCATGGCGGCCGCCGCGCTCACCTGCGCGCTCGTCAGCCGCGACCCCGGGTGGATCCTCGCCGAGGCCCCGAGGGGGGATTCCATCGGCTACGACGGCGGCGGAGAGGTCCTGGTGGTGGACCTCTGCCCGGACAGCTCCAGCCACGAGACCTCACCGCCCGGCTGGCGCTTCCGAACCCTCGGCGACGGGCTGAGCCCGACGGTGACGCTGGTCACCGCCGTGGATGCGGCGCCGCCGGCCTTCTGGAACCAGGAGGAAGCCCTGGACCAGGTGGAGGGCCTCGCCAGGCGGAGCGACACCGTGGTGGTGTGGGCCGCCCAGCCCGGCTGCCAGGAGCTTGCGGACCGGCTGCACCGACGCCCCGGGCCGAGGGTGGTGACCGTGGGCCGCAGCACCGACATGGACGTGCAGGTCCTCGGGAAGTTCTGGACCGGGGACCACCACCGCATCACCGTCCAGGCCGACGGCGAGCGGCACACGTTCACCGTACCGGTCACCGGAACGAACGACGCCATGGCCGTGGCGGCCGCATGGGCAGCAGGCTGGGCACTCGGCGTTCCCGACCAGGACCTGGTCGACGGGCTGAGCGCGTTCGCGGGCGTCGAACACTCGCTGACCCAGCTCGGCTCGAACAGCGGCATCGCCGTCGTCGAGTCCCGGGCCGTGCACCCGAGGGAGATCGCCGCCGACCTCCAGGGCGCCCGGATGCTCACCGAGGGCGCGGTCGTGGCGGTGTACGAGCCGTCCGGGCACCTTCGGTCGAACGCCTTCGCCGGCCTGATCGCCGAGGCTCTGGGAGCCGCCGACCAGACCGTGCTGCTTCCCGTCCACTCGACCTTTCCCCGCGGTCAGAACAACGCCGACGGCAGCGAATCCATCCTCAACGCCAGTTCCAGCGGCACGCTGATCCGCTTCGAGCCCAACCTGCACGAACAAGGCCCCGCGCGCCTGGTTGCCTCCCTCGTGCAGCAGGGCGACCTGGTCCTGACCATCGGCTCCCAGGCCGCTCGGCAGATCGGCCCCTCGTTGCTGGCCGCTCTCGACCAGCCGAAGCCCGTTCAATAGCCCCCACCCCCCGTCCCCACCCAGTTCCTGTTGGAGGTCTGCCATGCCCGCGCCGCCCATTCCCGCCAAGTCGTATCTGTCCGACGCCGACGTCCTTCTCCTGCAACAGGTGGCCTGCGGTGCCCTGTACGGCGCGATCAGCCGCGCCACCGGAATCGAGGAGGCCAAGGTCGGCGCGGCAGTCCTCGCTCTGCTGACGAAGGTCGGCGTCAAGTCGCGCTTCCACGCCTCCGCCTTGGGCGCGGGCTGGGGCCTGGTGACGGACGTGCACGTGGTGAACCCCACCGGCAAATCGCTGTCGGCGCGGCACATCGAGGTCCTCACCGGCCTGGTGAGCGGCGAGGACGCGGCCGCCATCGCCCAGCAGCTGGGGCTGACCGTGAACACGGTGAAGACCTACATCCAGACAATCCTGCGGACGCTCGGGGTTCGCTCGCGGGAGCAGGCGAGCGCGGCGGCCGTACTGGCCGACCTGGTGTCGCTGCGGGCTCTCGGCACCGGCTGGCCGGACGTGAAGCTCAGCGAGCTCCGGCAGCCACTGGAAGCGCGCTGATGCCGCGCCGGATCCGGCTTCCCGGAGGTCCCGGCACGCTGCTGAATCCCACGGTCGGAGCGATCAACTGATGCAGATGAAGGTTCCGCCCACGGCGCTGACCGCGCAACTCGTCGCTGTGTTGGACAGGGTCGGCCTCGGAATGACGAACGCGGCGATCGGCGCGGCGATGCATCTGAGTGTCGACACCGTCAAGAGCCACCTGCGCCAGGTCTACGACCGGCTGGGAACGGCGAACCGGGTCCAGGCCTTCGCTCGGGCGTGGCAATCCGGTCTGCTCGCCCGCTCCGTCCCGGTGGGCTCTCCCCCGGCCGTCACGGACGAGCAGACGTTGATCCTGCGAATCTGGGCCGCGGGCGGGACCCGCGCTGACATCGCCCGCGCGCTGGAGGTCCGAGAACGCGCGGCAGAGCTCTACGAGGACGCCGTACTCGACGTCTTCAACACGCGCAAGCGCGTTGTCGCCGTCCGCCGGGCGCTGGAACACCAACTGATTGCTCCGGCCGGGGACACCCTGGCCGAGCTCACCACACCCATGGCGGCCGAATCGGGCCAGGGCCGCACCCAACAACACCAGATGAAGGAAAGGGCCGATGCATCCGAATCCGTAGCCGCCGCAGACTGCGATCCGTTGGACCGTGCCATCGCGATGCTGCGGTCCGCGCGCGGTCTGGTCGTGCACCTCGGCACGCTGGCCGGCCTCCCGGAGGTGCCGTCGCTCGCGGCGGTTCTGGCCGGGTCCGCGCCTCGTGGGGCGATGCCGACCGTCGTCCGGCTGGTGCACCAGGCGCTGGCCCATGGTGTCCCCTGCGCCCTGGTGCTCCCCGCGACGGCGGTCGACTCCGATCGTGCCGTCGAGGCGGTCGGCCTGGGAGCGGCTTGGTCGTGCGCCGTTCGCCAAGGAGCGTACGACGGCCCCGCCGCCTATCTGAAGGCGGCCCACCTGCTCGGGACACCGGCTGACGAGCTAGTGATCGTGTGCACCGCCGACCAGGCACCCGTGGCGGGAGACGCCGGGTTCCACCGGATCCTGACGACCACGAGCATCGTGCCGGGCACCGGTCCTCGGCGTACCCCACGGCCGGAGTTGAACGCGCTGGAACGCCAGATCACCGAACTGGCCGCCCAAGGGCTGAGCGTCGCCGAGATCGGCCGGCGGGTCCATGCCGGGGAGTACCTCGTCCAGACCCGCCTGACCGACTTGCGCCGACGTGCCGGCGCCGTGGACGACGCACACCTGATCGCCCGCCTGATCACGGCGGAGGCGATCGGCACCGAGCAGTTGCTCGCCGAGTTGCCCGAGCACGCGCCCGAGCTGGATCAGGCGGGCCGAGCCGTGGCCGCCCTGATCTGTACCGGGACCCTGAGCGAAGCCGGAGCGAACGGCATGGGGCTGAGCCTGCGCACGGCCCGCGCGGTCGAGGGACGAGTCGTCCGTGCGCTCTCACGGCGCGGCAGCCGCACCCACGCCGCGGCCGTCGCCGTGCTCACCGGGATCGTCGCCCTGCCCCCGTCGGACTCCACCCAGTACTTGGACCCGATGCGCCCGGTGGCGTGAGCCCGACCCACGGCTACTGAAGCAACCTGTCGCACGCACCTGCTCGCCACCTCAACCACCTACCTCGCCACCAACACCAGGACTTCTCATGCCCGTTCCCCTCCCGATCGAGGACTACGCCCCGATCGGCAACGGCCGCTCGGCGGCCCTCATCGACCCCCACGGCGCGATCCCGTGGCTGTGCCTGCCGGAGTTCGACTCGCCGGCGGTGTTCGCCGGTCTCCTCGGCGACCGGCGCCACGGCTACTGGTCGCTCTCCCCCACCTCCGTCCAGCCCCTCCCCGTCACCCACCGCGCCTACCGCAGCGGCGGCCTGGTCCTGGACGAGGTCTGGGAGCTGCCCGAGGGGACCTTGCAGGTCACCGAGTTCATGCCCGCATCCGGCGCCGAACGACCCGCCCAGGTGATCCGGATCGCCAGGTGTCTGCGCGGTCGGGTGAGCGTCACCTCCCGCGTCCTCATCGCCCCCGACTACGGCCGCACCCACTCCGCCCTGCGCGAGCTCACCGGCCCCGACGGCGTCCGACGCTTCGCCGCCGAGCACCAGGGCGCGGTCCTGTGGCTGGACGGCCCCGCCCACCGGTCCCGACGGCGTGGAGCCGCCGCTTCCGAGGTCGTCCTGGCCGAGGGACAGCAGGCCGCGTACGCCTTGACCTGGCAGAAGGTCGGCGATCCGGTCCCGCCCGTACCCGACACCGGCCAGGCCCTCGCCGACACGCTGCGGGAGTGGGCCGACTGGAGCGCCCGTGTCACCTACACCGGGTCCTACCGAGACGCCGTCCTTGGCTCGGCGGCCGTTCTCGGTTCCCTCATCCACCGACCGACCGGCGCAGTCATCGCCGCCCCCACCACCTCGCTGCCCGAACGGATCGGCGGCGAACGTAACTGGGACTACCGCTACGCGTGGCTGCGCGACTCCGCGCTCACCATCCGAGAGCTGCTGCGTGCCGGCCGCTTCGTGGAGCAGGCGCGTGCCTGGCGGACATGGCTGGTCGACACGATCGGCGGCCCCACCACCGCCCGGATCATGTACCGGCTCGACGGCAGCGGCGGTCTCACCGAGACCGTTCTGGACCACCTGCCCGGCTACGAGGGCTCCCGCCCGGTACGGATCGGCAACGGCGCGGCCGACCAGCTCCAGCTCGACGTCTTCGGGTACGTCGCGGACGCCCTCCTGGCCGCCGAGGACGCCGGTCTCCAACCCGACCCCGCCGCCGACGCGCTGCTATTCGGGCTCGCCGAACTCGTCATCACCACCGCACACAAACCGGACCGGGGAATCTGGGAGATCCGCGGGCCCGAACGCCACTTCACCCATTCCAAGATCATGGCCTGGGTCACGATCGACCGGACCGTCCGGCTCCTTGAGCGCCGCCCCGACCACGACCGGGCCACCCTGGCCCGCCTGCGCGCGGTCGCAGCGCACTTCCACAGCACCGTCCTCGCCCAGGGCTACGACGAGGAGCACAACACCTTCACCCAGTCCTATGGCGGCCGCGAGCTGGATACCTCCCTGTTGCTCCTGCCGCAGACCGGCTTCCTGCCGCCCGATGACAAGCGGGTGGTCGGCACCATCGAGGCCGTCCAACGCGAACTCGCCACCTACGACGGCCTCGTGCTGCGCTACCGCACCCAGCAGAACGCCGACGCCAACGTGGACGGCCTCGCCGGCGAAGAGGGCGCGTTCTTCGCGTGCTCGTTCTGGCTGGTCTCCGCGCTCGCCCTGATCGGTCGCACCGGCGAGGCCCGGGACCGCATGGATGCGCTGCTCGCCCTGCGCAACGACGTCGGCATCCTCGCGGAGGAGTACGACCCCGCTGCCGGCCGCCAGCTCGGCAACACGCCGCAGGGGCTGAGTCACCTGGCGTTGGTCAACGCCGCCGTCGCCCTCGGCATGCCGTCCGCTCCTACCCTTCCAAGTCCCCGGGCCGGCGCCGTTGCCTCGTTCTGACGACCGACCCATGCCGACCGTCTCCAACAGCATCGACGGTGCCCACGTTCACCAAGCCGTCCAGGCCGGTCAGGTCCGTGATATCCACTTCCATACCGCCGCGCCGCCGCGACAAGTTCCGCGACAACTCGCGGCGGTCACCAGGGTTTTCACCGACCGCAAACACGACTTCGCCGCGCTGGACGGGCTGCTCGCCTCCCTGCCGGAGGGCACCGCTCCGGTGATCGTGATCACCGGGTCGGGCGGGATCGGCAAGAGCGCCCTGGTCTCACACTGGGGCCGCCGCCATGCCAAGCGGTATCCGGACGGACAACTACTCGTACAGCTGGGCGCGGGAGGCGTCGGCGGCCCGGCGCCCGCTACCGAGACCGCCCGTTCCCTGCTGCGCGGGATCGGAGACGGCACTGCAGAGCAACTCCCCTGGAAAGAAGCAGACTTGCAAGCTCTTTGGCGCTCCAGTGCCGCCACTCGACGGCTGCTGGTGGTGCTGGAAGACGCCGCCACCGCCGACCAGGTGGTACCCCTGATCCCCGCCACCAGTGAGTGCCTGGTCGTCGTCACCAGCCGCTCACCGTTTCCCGTGCTCGCCGCTCTCGGTGCTCACCACCACCATCTGGGCCCGCTCGCGCCCGCCCACGCTGTCCAGTTGCTCAGCCGAATCCTCGGCGAGGACCGGGTGCGCGCCGAACCGGCCGCCGCCGAGGCCCTCGCTCGCACCTGCCAGGGCAGCCCGTTGGCCCTGGGGCTGGCCGCCGGCGCGGTCGTCCTCACCCCCGCACGCTCACTCGCCTCGCACCCCGCGCTCGCTGCAGCAGACTTGGAGAGTCTCCCCATGACCACCGCCGTCGCCCTCGCGTCGCTGCCCGAACCCGAAGCGCGCCTTCTCAGGCTCGCCGCGCTGATTCCCGCCCCCGATCTCGACCACCTCACCATGGCCGCCGCCACCGCCACCCCTACCGCCCGCACCCTGCAACTGCTGCACGAACTCTCGGCCCGACATCTGATCGACCACACCGGCCGCCAGCCCGTGCGCGGCGACGTCTACCGCATCCGCCCCAACGTCCGGGAGATGATCCGCGACCAGGCCGACAACCAGCGGCTCGTGGTGCAGCGCTACCTCGACCACCTGATCGCCACCGCCCAGGACATCGTCCAGCGCCTCACGCCGCACCACCGCGTCCTGCCGCGCCAGCAGCGCCACCATCCCGCCGAGCCGGTGCACATCACCGACGACCGCACCGCCCTGGACTGGCTGGAGGCCATCGCCCCCGCGGTCCTACCCGCCCTCGCCACCGCCCGCACCCTGGGCGAGCACCAGGCCGCCACGGTCCTGGTCCACGACATGTGGCCCCTGTTCCACCGCCTACGGCGTACCGACCTGAGCCTCACCTGCCACAAGTTGGGCCTCGACTCCGCCCGGATTTGGGGCCATCCCATGGCCACGTACGAGATGACCACCACCCTGGCGATCTCGCACAAACGCACCGGAGAACACGAGGACGCTCTCCGGCTCTACGAGGAGGGCCGCACCCTCGCCACCAAAGATCAGGACCCCACCCGCATCGCCCAGTGCACGGCCGGCATCGGCGCCACCCTGTATGAGGCCGAACAGTACGCCACCGCCGAACCCGAACTCGCACGCGCGATCGAGCTGTACGCCGACCTCGACGACCGGCGCGGCGCCGGCCTCGCCGAGATCCTCCTCGGCTCCGCCGCTACCCGCCAGGGCAACACCGACCTCGGCATCCCCCTGCTCCAGCAGGCCATCGCCGACCTCGAATCTCTCACCCCGCCCGACCCCCTGAACGTGGCCCGAGCGAAGGTCTACCTGGGCGAGGCCCAATCCCTGGCCGGCGAGCACGACGTCGCGGCTGGCACCATCAACATCGCCGTGCAGGAATTCGTGCGCCTCGGTCACCGCCACTGGGCGGCCTACGGCATCGAGTTCCTCGGAGAGGCTGCCGAACGAGGAAGCCTGCCTGCGCTCGCCGCCAGCTGGTACGCCGCCAGCCAGGACCAGTACCGGAACCTGGGCAGCAGCCGCGACGTGGAACGCCTGCAGAGCCGACTGCTCGCGCTGCTCCCCGAGTGACCTCCGGTCACCGCGCCGGGCGCCGCTTCGCACGCTGAGCGGCGCCCGGCCCACCGTCCCAGATGGTTCAGTCCAGATCTCAGGGAATGTGAATCCGCCGTGTTCATCACCGCCTCACCCTCAGGCCGGAGATCAGGCCGCTATTTCGGCCCGCAGCCGTGCCAGGGCGTCGCCCGCGCGCTCCCGGACCTCGGACAGGTGCCGACCGGCCCGCACGACGCGCTGGAGTTGGTGCGGCAGATGGTGGAGGGTCGCCCCGTCGACCGCCATGCCGAGTTGCTGCGCCGCTCCGGTCGGATCCCCCTTCCTCAGCAGCACCTCGCCGGCGGTGATCGCCGCGATGATCCGCCACTGGGAGGTCGCCGCCAGACCGGCACCAGGCGCGTGGTCGAGCTGCCGGACGGCCTCCGCAACACGGCCCGTACTCATGAGACCCCGAAGACGGACCTCGTGAAGGGTGAACTCGGAGAAGAGGGCAGTGGGCGCCGCTTCGTCGAGGAGCCGACGGCCCTCCGTGATCGCGGCGTCGAAGACGGCGGCGTTCCCGGCGACTCCGGCCGCGCGGGCCAGCAGGACGACCGCCTCGGCGCGTTCGGTGGCGGTGCGGGCGGTGTCACGGGCCTGCCCGAGCCGGTCCAGCGCGCGCAGGTGCAGCCCTGCCTTGCGCAGCTCGTTGCCGTGGTGGCGCAGGGCGTTGGCGTGCAGGCCGGGGTCCCCCAGGCGCCGGGCGACGCTCAGACCCTTGCCGGTCCAGCGGGCGGCGGTGGCCAGGCGCTCTTCCGGCAGGACGTGGCCGAGGGCGACGCCGAGGCCGACCCGGGCCCGGGCGAGCAGGCGCAGGGTGTCGAGGTCGGCGTGGCCGTCGGCGGTGCGGGCCTCCAGGCGGGCGACCAGCGGCCACAGCTCGGCGACGGCGGCGGTGGCCTGGCCGGCCTGGCGGGCGATCTCGGCCAGGCGCAGCACGGATTCGGCGAGCTGGATCACGAGTTGGTGGTCTGCGTCGGTGTCGTCGGTGATGCCGAGACTGTGCGGCGGGAGGCCGAGGCGTTCGGCGATGTGGCGCAGGGCGCCGAGGTCGGTGATGGTGCGCGAGCCGGTTTCGATGCGGGAGACGTAGCTGGTGGAGTAGCCGAGGAGGTCGGCGAGTTCTTGTTGCGGCAGGCCGTGGAGTTCGCGGTAGAGCTGGAGGATCTCGGGCAGGGCGCGGCGACGCAGGATGTCCTGGGCCCTGGGGGTGGTCCAGTGCCAGCGGATGCCGCCGTAGGGGTCGATCCGGGTCACCGGATGCTCCTATGGAAGTCAAGCGGCTTCAATGAGGTCACTTTGCGTGGTTTGCGGGGCTGTGTCGGGAGTGCGGATCGACCGCAGTAGGACG